>CAJWZG010000143.1 GCA_913049565.1 uncultured Gammaproteobacteria bacterium | reverse complement strand
AAGTTCGCACGGCCATGAGAGCGTTTACGCCGACTCTTGTGAGTCCGGGCGAAAAGACCCGTCAGGCTGCAGTAGCCATCATCCTACGTGAAGCGCCAGTGGACGATGCCGAACAGACTGAGCTGCTATTTATTCAGCGCGCTGAGCGCCCAGGCGACCCTTGGTCTGGCCAAATGGCATTCCCAGGAGGCCATCGCGAACCAGATGACGAAAGCCTTAAAGCCGCCGCGATGCGCGAAACGCAAGAAGAAATAGGTTTATCGCTGGATAACGCCGAATACTTAGGCGCCCTAAGCCACGAACAAGCACGACCCCGTGGCACCACGCTCAACATGCTCATTGCTCCCCATGTCTTCATCACTGCTGACCGACCCAACTTTACGCCTAACCGAGAAGTGGCAGAAGTCGTATGGGCCCCACTATCTACCCTCGTGGCCAACTCACTGCACGACACTAAGACGTTGGATATGGCCGGTGAGCCTACAATTTTTAACGGGTATCGACTTAGTGGCGGTCACTTCGTTTGGGGTCTCACTTACCGAATGCTTAAGTCCTTTTTCTCGACCGTTGACGCAAGGTGGCAGCCGCCGAAGGAAAGCTGATTAGCGCTAGCCGGTAAAACGCAGACCGCGATAGTTCGCGATCGCCAAACCCGCTGCTACGCTGGTGAAAGGGTCGTGCTCTACCACTCGTCCGGCAAAGCGCTCCTCTAGTAAGCCTTTCACCGCCGGTATGAGACTGGAGCCACCGGTGCCAAGAACAATATCAATGTCATCGTGCACAAGGCCTGCCTTGCGAACGGTTTCATCCAGTGCTTCAGACACTCGCAGCAACGGCTCTGCAATCATTTGCTCGAAGTCTCGCCGGCTAAGCTCAATCTGCAAGTCAATCTCAGGCACATCCAAGGTCGCTGTCTGGTGCGACGACAAATCGGCTTTCAGCGTTTTAATACGTGCAAAAATCAAATAGCTAAGATTGTGCTGAATAACGTCGCGCAGTCGTTCGAATTTTTGGGTTCCCACGCCACCCGTAGCGATCCGCTCCAAAACCGGTGTGGTGTAGCGATTTTGGTTTAAGGTGTAGGTGACTGCCCAGTTCACCAGTAAGTCCTCAAAGTCTTCAAAGGGGAAACGCGTCTCGATCTCTCGATCAAAACCTTGTCGACGCCATACCTCGCCTTTGCCCAATTCAGGAAAAAGCAGTTCTCTAAACAAGACCTGATCGAGGTGATCTCCGCCCAGCCCGATACCATGCGTTGCTACAACAGAAAAATTCTGTTCTTGGCGCTTGAGCACACAAAAGTCGAGAGTACCGCCACCAAAGTCGAGACAGAGCAGGGTTTCTCCTTGCGAGCGGCCATTGCTTTGCAAAAAACTTACCGCCGCGGCAATGGGTTCAGGATAAAAATACTGTTTTTTTACGCCCGCATACCCAAACGCTTCGCCCAAACGGCTAAGCGCTAGCTGATTAGAAAATGCATCGCGCCCTTCAAAATTTACCGGATAACCCAGATTAGCTTCGGTAATCAGCCCGACGTCGGCTTCGATCGATTGTCTGATTCTTAACAGCAAGGGAGTTATTAGAGCCACCAGCCTGAATGGATGATCAAACACCATCAGCCGACGCACATCTTCGTCACCCAAGAGTCGCTTAGTGCCACGAAATAACCTGCCTTGCAGGCTGCTGTCCGTTACTGCTGCACCGTAGATTTTTTCAGTAGAAGTCTCGACCTCACCGGGACCTCCACCGTCGCCGGCGCCCTCGACAAACTGGCTGGTCTCACCAATCACCTCGGGAACCATTTCCACTGTGCGTCCAGTATTATCGGCAATGTATTGATCCACTGCGAGTTGTCCGGTTTTCGAAGTCAGCGCGCGATCGATATAAGTGGCAGACGGGATAATCGCGTCGGCGCTTTCTAACTGAACCAAACGCACCGATTCTCCATCAAATACCGCAGCAGCAGAGTTGCTGGTGCCAAAATCGATACCGATACCGTGTTGGGTCATTGAAGATGCTCTATCATTACTGCGGCGGCATGTTACCTGCGACACTCATCAGCGCCAACCGAGCAGAGTAATCTGCAAGTGGCTTGAGCAAAAGTTAGCCAGCCATCCTGCAGCTTTGACTAAACAGACGGCACCCAGAATGGCAAAACCCACGGATCTCAGCAAATTCCGCAAGGAAAAAAGAAAACAGCGCGGTAGTGGAACCACTTTGTGCCGGTCGGGTTTTCATCAGTGGCAAGACGACGAAAGGAAGCAATTTGATGTGAAGCACGGACGCTTGGTTAGCCTGCAACGTTGCTCACGCTGCAATATCACACGCACCCGAGTGACTTAACCTGCTTGCTGCTTAGATCGTGACGTCCAGCCTTGCCAATGGTGAGACATCACATCCAACCCCGGTGCCACCCAAGCCACAGTAACCATTCGGCACTTTCGCTAGGTATTGCTGGTGGTAATGCTCCGCATAATAGAACGGGCCAGTGTTTTGAATCTCAGTAGTGATAGGCCCAAAACCCACCGCGGTCAGTGCGTTTTGGAACAGAGCCTGACTGGCGTTGGCTATCTCGGTCTGCTCATCTTCGTATGTATAAATCGCCGATCGATATTGGGTTCCCATATCATTCCCCTGCCGCATACCTTGGGTTGGGTTGTGGCTTTCCCAGAACATTTTCAATAGCTGGCTAAATTCAACAATCGACTCGTCGTAAACAACCAGAACAGTCTCAGTATGCCCAGTTCCCCCAGAGCACACTTCCTCGTAGGTCGGGTTCTCTGTTATCCCTCCTGAGTAGCCGACCGCAGTGCTAAACACTCCCTCCATCTGCCAAAACTTACGTTCCGCGCCCCAAAAACACCCCATGCCAAACTGAACCTGCTTGCAATGACTGGGGAACGGCTCAACTAACGCCCGACCCAGCACAAAATGATTGGGTGGTACGGGCATCGAACTGGTTCTACCCGGCAGGGCAGTTGTACTGTCGGGAATTTGCATTTTGGCTTGATTGAACATTCGCTGTGCCTCTTTAATCGATAATGAGAGTACAAGCACCTGTACCCTCGCGACAACCCGGCAGGTTTACCATCGGCTTATGCCACCGAAAAATTTTGCAACCCTTGCGTGGACATCGCTTGTCTCGCTGGTTCAGGTTGGTGGCGATATTTCATCGCCAGAGCCAGAGTGTTATAAACGGTCTATGCAATTGTTTAAAACCCGTCTGATCTTGTTTTTAGCCGGCACTTTAACGTTTAACGCCTGCACCGGCTTGGACCCTCTGCGCTATGACCAAGCTAAGGACAGCGCCGCTACTAACGCTTATCTCTCGGCGGCTAATTTCGGCGAGCAGCTCAAAGAGGTCAGCGCACTGGAAGCCAGAATTCTTGCTCAGAGTGCAGACGAACCCCTACCCCTTGGTGCCCTCGGGTCAGCATTACTCGAGAAGCGCCCTAATAGCCTTACTGCTCAATATGGGTTGATCGATTTCTATCAACATGTAGGGGCTAACGATACGGTCGCCATCTATCAACAAGCCTTTGAAACGTCGAAGCAGGCGATCCTTGCCAGCGGTGATGGCAGTTTGGAAAACCCCTTCAAACTGTTGAGTAAGACGGATGCCGTACTGCTGCTGCAAAGTCAGGGACAAAGTATTGTCGGCAGCATTTACCAAAGCAATGACGCAATGCCCTTGCAGCTATTACTACTGTCTCGTTCGAGCAAGGATTCGCCTGTCACGAGCACTTATTTCAATCTATCGGCGTTAGTCGACGCCATGGCTGACTCCGGCGCGTTGCCAAAGGCGTCAAAGAATCCTTGGGATACCTTGCGGATCCTAGCGGATAGCTACGACTCGGGCGCGCGAGCGGCGATTGGTACCTATTTGGCTCGCCAGCGACGATATGATGCGGCCATTGGCTGGTTGGAACTCGCGTCCCAAGAGAACAATCTATTGGCTCATACTCTTCTGGCGCGCATCTTTTGGTACCAATCGGGGCGCCAAACGGATACAGACCAAGCAGACGACCCGTCAGTGCTTACGATAGAAGAACTGACGCAAAAGGCTGTCGAAAACCACGCCAAAGCAATCGAGTTGGGATCCACCGAATCCATGTACACCCTGGGCCGGCTATTGCTCGAAGAGTCTGGTATCAAAGGTGGAGTTGGCGCTAATTCAAGTGACACTGCTGAAAAAAAGCAAGAACGAGCTTTGACCCTGCTGAAGCAGGCAGGAGACTTGGGGCATGCGAAGTCATTTCTCTACCTCGCCAACCAATACCAGCGTGGTCGACTGTTAGCCAAGGATGAAAACCGAGCGAATCGTTACTTTGCATCCGCGGCAAATCTCCGCAACCCAAAAGCCATCATCAGTTACGCGCGCTACATATGTGAATCGATGACGCAAGAGTCACAAACCCAAATACTGCCGTTACTCCGGGAACTTGCAGATGCGGATAATGCCGAAGCCATGGTGGTTATTGGGAATCTCTACGCCAAAGGTGTTGAAACCAGAAGGTCATACCGCAGGGCGATACGTTGGTACAAAAGGGCGGTTGATCAAGCACAAGCCAGTCATCACGGTGATACCGCTGTGGTTAATGAAGTGGCGTGGACGCTTGCAGTATCAGGTCAAAAAGGCTTGCAGGAGCCTGCTTACGCCCAGTCCATCATGGATACCATGATGCTCAACAACAAACAGGTGCAAACCCATCCGGAGTACTTGGATACTTGGGCTGCCACTTATGCTGCAAATGGTAACTTCCCGAAAGCTATCGAACTGCAGAAGCGGGCGCTTCACTACGCGCGCACCCAAGATCGCAACGATGTCATTGTTGTGTTGCAAAATCATTTGGAATCCTTCGAAGCCGGTGACCACATCGTCGACAACATTCCCTAGCAGCGACGCCCTCGAGCTACTCAGACAGCGAACGCCGTTGCTGGATGTGCGCGCGCCTACGGAATTCAAAACCGGCAACATTCCCAACAGTTTTAATCTGCCAATACTTGACGATGAAGAACGCGAGCAAGTCGGCAAGACCTACAAAGCTAAGGGTCATCATGCAGCAGTAGCACTTGGACATCGATTAGTTAGCGCAGCAAAAAAAGATCTTAGAATCAGAGGCTGGGAAGATTTTTGTGCGCGTAACCCAACAGCCCGAGTCATATGCTGGCGCGGAGGTCAACGCTCAACTCTAGCCCAGCGATGGCTGAATGATGCTGGCGTTTCGTGCCCACGTGTTGAGGGCGGGTTTAAAGCTTTGAGACACATCTGCTTGCGTGTACTAGATAACCCAAACAAACAGTGGTGGCTTTTGAGTGGTCGCACTGGTTCAGCGAAAACCGTGCTCATTCAAGACCTTCCAAACAGTATTGATCTTGAGGGTTTGGCCAACCACCGAGGATCTGCGTTTGGGCGTCGGTTAAGCCCTCAGCCCACACCTGTTACCTTCGAAAATACGCTAGCTGTCGAGTATCTAAACCTTGAGAGCAGTACCCTAATTGTAGAGGATGAAAGCCGAACCATCGGACGCATCGGGCTTCCGGCCCAATGGCATCTGAAAATGCAGCAGGCGCCTATTGCCCTGATCGAAGTTTCGTTTGAGGAGCGCGTCGAGCAGATTCACCAAGAATACGTTCTTGACGCGATCAAGGAGTACGCGACCGCGGGTAAAACGCAGTCGGAGCTGCTGGCAAGCTATGAGGACGCTGTGCAACGTATTAAGCGCCGCTTGGGCGGAGCGCGCTTGACCGAGTTAACACAGCGACTCCAGCGAGCTTTTGGGCAAGAGGCGGATCACCGCGACTGGATTAGTTTTTTGCTACGCGAATACTACGATCCTATGTACGACTACCAGCTCGAACGCAAAATGCCGCGGGTGCGTTTTCGCGGCAACAAAGAGGAAGTGGCCGCGTATTTACGCGAGCTAGGATAGGTGGCACCAAACTTAGTTCGGGTTGAGGAACCTGCCGACCAGATCCGTCACCTCTTCAGGGGCATCGTGATGGATCCAGTGGCCCGCATTCGCAAGGTCATGCAGCGATCCCTGCCGAAAATACTGCAATGTGCCATCTTGACCTGTCCGGTTCGCCAGACCATCAACCGCGTTAATCAACAGTGTCGGGGCGGTAATATTGGTCCATAACTCTTTAATCTCATCGGTCGTTAAACCCACCCCCATAAAATTGTAGGTGTACTGATCATATTTCCAGCCATATTGGCCATCTTCAAGTTGCACAGCGCCATGTAGAGTCAGGTGAAACGCTTGGTCTCTTGTGAGCTGAGGATTAGCCTGTTGCATTCGCTCATAGGCGATTTCAAGGCTGGGATAACGCCGCGGTTCGCGACCGGCTAATTCGCTGTTTTGCTGACTCCATTCTCGTATTTGTGCAGCAATACCTGCATCGGCGACTTCGCGAGACCAAAGGCCAATCCCCTCCAATAGAATGAGTTTGCTGACCAAATGTGGAAAAACACCGGCGAAAAAAGCAGCTATGGCACCGCCCAGACTGTGGCCTACCAGCCACACGGGGCCAAAATCATTCTGTTCGATTAACTGCTGTAAGTCGTAAATGTAATCGAAATAGCGATAGCCAGATCCCTGAACCCAATCCGAATCGCCATGGCCGCGAAGATCTGGCGCAACAAAATGAAAATCACCGATCCGAGACATTCGTACGACGAGATCATCCCATGTGCGGCAATGGTCTCTGACACCATGAACCAGCACTACCGTTGGTGCCTGCCTGTTTCCCCACTCCACGAAATGCAGGCGTATTCGTTGGGAAAAAAATCGGTGTGAGGTAGGAGATGGGGTTGTCTGTTCAGCGTTGGGCATAAATCTTCCTTAATACGCGGCGAGCAGGGTAGACCAAAAACAGGGCATCATCCAAAAAAACGGTAACACTGGTGATTTTTCAAACCTCTGTGATCTATCGAATACGCCGTTCGAACGTACCCTTCGACCGTCGGACACAATCAACTGAGTAAATTCACCGCTCCAGAGCGATTTTCTCCCCATTTTGGTGCGTTAAGTCTGCATATATCTCGGAAAAAAGTAGCGACCAGCATTTAGCTACTTTTTCACACAAAAAGCTTGCATTAGTTGTTACTTAGGGTAACGTTAGCTTCATTCAGCGGCTAAGTGGCAACACCCCGTTGGAATACGGGGGCTTTCGAAACTCCTCTCCCCTCCCCTCCTCGGGAGCCCCCAACCTTCGAAGGCGGAGATCCATTTGGATCTCCGCCTTTTTTTTGCCCACTAATTTTGCCACAATCACTTACATAGTCTCGTCCAAACCGTAAGATAAGACGATGCAACACTATACTGACTATCC
>CAJWZG010000142.1 GCA_913049565.1 uncultured Gammaproteobacteria bacterium | reverse complement strand
CCATGTTGCCGAAGCGTGTCGCGCTACCTAGCGCTAGGCCGCTGCAATGAATCAAGTCTTCCTTGGTGCAAAATACGGCCCCGTCGTCTGGGATGCTGGGAGCCGTTCGTTCGCTGACCGCACTGATTGGCGGCACGGTGCGGATTCTTGGCGCTATACCGGGGACTTGATCCACGCCGCGAGCCATCTGCAGTGCGAGGCTTTGCGTACCTTGGGTGCGAGAGTAATAAAGAATCAGTACGTAGGGATCACTCATGACAGGGCCAGCACGTTTTCAGGCGGTCGTCCGATCACGGCTTTATCGCCCAGAACCACAATAGGACGTTCTAGTAAGATAGGATTTGCTGCGATGGCGTCAAAAATTTGCGTCTCGCTGGTTGATGGGTCGGCCAAGCCTAGCTCAGAAAAAACCGCTTCGTTGGTACGAGCCATATCAGCAGCACTGAGTCCCAGCTTTTTACTGATGGCTTTAAGATCATGCGCGTTCGGTGCGGTTTTGAGGTATTCGATCACCTGAGGCTCAATGTCCTTCTCACGCAACAACGCTAACGTTTGTCGAGACTTCGAGCAGCGAGGGTTGTGATAGATGGTGTACTTTGACATATCGCAAACTCTGTTGATGGTGACCGAAGTATAGGCGGGCGGATGTGTTATTCACATCAAGAAGACGCCGTCGGCCAGAGAATCGCGCAGGGAAAGGGTACTCATCCAAGAGTCCCGTCTAAAAGGAAGGACCGTGCAACATCTTCGACCACATCGGTACCCGAGTTGGCTGCAAAAGAGTTGGCTTCAAAAAGGATGCTCTATCGCCTTACTTTGGGCGGTTGTCGCCGGCTGTGCCGATAGCGGCCCGCAAAATCCGCTGCGCCTAGCAGACGGCACTGTGACCAGCCCAGAGCAATGGCAGGGTCGCTGGGTACTAATTAACTACTGGGCAGATTGGTGTGGGCCGTGTCGTGAGGAAGTGCCAGAGCTCAATCACTTGAGTGACATTGAGGGCGGTTTCCAGGTGTTCGGAGTTAATTATGACTATTTGCAAGATACTGAGTTGCAAGTGTCTATCGACACGCTGGGGATTACTTTCCCCACGCTATTGGATGATCCTCGGAATATTCTGGGCTACGACGAGGCAACAGTGTTGCCTATGACGGTCGTGATTGCGCCCGACGGTTCCGTGCATCGGGTGCTTGTGGGCCCGCAGACAGCCGATTCCCTTGAGGCGGCCAGGCTTTAGTGGCCTTAGCCAATTTTTGTCAAAACATCGTCCAAGGCAACTTCTATGGCTTCGCTGTCTTGGCGCCGTCGATATTCCACCACGCCACTTTTCAATCCGCGATCGCCGATGACGATACGATGAGGAATTCCGATCAAATCGGCGTCAGCAAACTTCACTCCCGGTCGCTCCGCCCGATCATCGAATAAAACCTCGATGCCTAGGGCATTGGCAGCGCTATACATAGCCTCGGCAGCGTCGTGAACTGCCTCAGACTTCTGCGCATTTAGGGCAATGATGTGTAACTGATATGGGGCGACGGGTTCTGGCCAGGTAATACCGCTTTCGTCATGGTTTTGCTCGATGACGGCTGCCACCAGACGAGTCACCCCCATACCGTAGCAACCCATGATCGGAATTTGATTGTTGCCTTCCCGGTCAAGTACGGAAGCCTGCATGGGTGTGCTGTAGGAACGGTCTAACTGGAATATATGGCCGACTTCAATGCCGCGTAAAAATTGTATCTTACCGTTACCGTCAGGAGCGATGTCGCCCTCAACAACATTGCGCACGTCAACAATTTGCTCTGGTGTCAGAGCAATATCACGCCCCCAGTTGGCGCCACGAAAGTGTACGCTGTCTTCGTTAGCCCCGCAGACAAAGTCGGCAACCGCTGCGGCGCTCGCATCAACGAAGAACGGCAGATTGCAATTCACTGGCCCCAATGACCCGACGCTGGCACCCATGGCTTTTGCGATGGGTGCCTCTTGGGCGAATGTCAGTGGCGACTTCACTCCGGGGAGTTTGCCGGCTTTGATCTCGTTAAGTTCGTGATCTCCACGCAGAATAATTGCGTACATAGCACTGTCGGCGTCTTCTTCACCTTCGACGATTAGCGTTTTTAAATTTTGCTCTGGGGGTAGCCCTAATTGTTTGGCGACTGTCTCAATGGTTTTTGCATCTGGCGTGTCAACACGATTAATTTCTTCGCTCGGTGCAGGGGTAGCCCCGGGCATCAGGGCTGCGGCTTTTTCTAGATTAGCCGCATAGGTGCCGGTATCACTGTAGGCAATGGTGTCTTCGCCAGACTGAGCCAGTACATGAAATTCGTGAGAATTGTCGCCGCCGATATTGCCGGTGTCCGCTTGTACCGCGCGAAACTTTAGTAGCATCCGATTGAGAATACGCTCGTAACATCGATACATTTCATCGTACGTTGTATCGAAGCTTGCTTGGTCGATATGAAATGAATAGGCATCTTTCATCGTGAATTCTCGTGCCCGCATCACACCAAAGCGCGGGCGTCGTTCATCACGAAACTTCGTTTGAATCTGATAAAAATTTAGAGGTAGTTGGCGATAGCTATAAACCTCTCGTCGAAATAAATCTGTGATGACCTCTTCATGCGTTGGCCCAAGGCAAAATTCACGTTCGTGCCGATCCTGCATGCGCAGCATTTCATCGCCCATCTTCTGCCAACGCTCTGTTTCCATCCAAAGTTCTGCCGGTTGAACTACCGGCATGGACACTTCTTGAGCGCCGCTGCGATCCATTTCTTCGCGGATAATGCGTTCTACTTTACGCAGTACGCGTAAACCCAGAGGTAGCCATGTATATAAACCACTGGCGAGTTGGCGAATCATTCCCGCCCTAAGCATTAATCGGTGGCTGATCACGTCGGCGTCGGCGGGATTTTCTTTCAGCGTTGGAAGCAGCAGCAGTGATTGGCGCATGGTGTGTTAGCTCTCTAAACGTGTGCGCATTAGACACATTGCCTGCCGTAGATCACAAGTCTTACGACAAGCAATGTTGGTATCGTCGAATCGTAGAACAAAAAAAAGCCGACCCCAGTTCGCTCACTGGGACCGGCCTAATGCAGCAAAAATCTGCTTGGAACGGATCGACTAGTCGATCATATCCTTGAGTTTTTTCAGCGCGGAAACGCGAACTCGGGTTGTTGCGGGTTTGGCTGGGATAACGATTTCTTCGCCAGTTGCTGGGTTGCGACCCATGCGTTTCTTGGTAGCCGGACGTTTAGCGGCTTTGATTTTGAGCAGGCCTGGCAGCGTGAACTCACCAACAGAACGCTTGCGGATGTGACGTTCAATCACGGATTCCAGCTCGTCCATCACGGAGCTGACCTGCGCCCGGGAAAGGTTTGTATTTGTTGCAATCTCGTTGAGAATTGCTGTTTTGGTCATCTTGGCCTTAATGCCAGGGGCCTTCTTCACAGGGGCCGCTACTGCAGCCGCTTTCTTAGCGGGAGCCTTCTTCGCAGGCGCTTTCTTAGCCGCTGCTTTCTTAGCGGGAGCTTTCTTTGCCGGAGCTTTCTTTTGCGTAGCCATATCGTTGATCCTATATCCTTAAGTTAAACAGCGTAATTCCACACACAGTTGGCAGTAGTTTTTGCCAAAAACGGGGTTTTACCGCGTTTCTATCTCTTAGTGCTCTGTTGCTATCAGCAGAGAAGCTCCAGGCCGATGCCCAGCTCTCTTCCGCAACGCCAAATGTGATCTCAGATCCTGATGAAGGCTAATGAGTTTCGTTGGCTAATCGTCTCGCCATAACTGCGAGACAACCCCCTCTCCCATTATCGATCCCCAGTGATTCTAATAAGAACTGTTAAGTGGTTTTGCTTGCTGTAATGCCCACTGTTTTGCCCCACCCGAACCGTCGATTTGAAAACCCTTTGGCGTCACAGGTCACACGAAGTTTTCCGTCAATTCCATTGGACTGACGGCGGTTTTATAGCCGATCAAAAACCCGGAGGCAACAAAAAAGGCGCTAAATCACTGTATTTTTACTGTTTTTTTTACGATCATGCGCGACCTCGGGAAGAGCAACAGAATCAGAAGTAAATCAGATGCCAATATACGAATATCGCTGCGAAAACTGCGGCCACGAACTGGAAGCGGTACAGAAGCTTAGCGAGGCCCCGTTGGTGACCTGTCCAAAGTGCGAAAAGGATTCGCTCAAGAAGAGAATATCTGCAGCAGGGTTTCGTCTGAAAGGTGCAGGGTGGTACGAGACCGACTTCAAATCGGGGAAGAAAAAAAATGTCTCCGGCAACGAAAGCCCCTCCAGCAGCTCTGATAGCTCTAGCAGCTCTAGCAGCTCAAGTAGTTTGAGCAGCGATAGCAGCTGAACACATCCCCGGTGCTTCGATAGAAAATAAGCTAATCAAGATAAGGTAAGGTGATGCGCAGTCATTATTGCGGTGATTTAAGAGCCACGCACTCTAACGAAGAAGTGGAAATTTACGGTTGGGTTCATCGTAGGCGCGATCACGGCGGGGTGATTTTTTTGGACGTTCGCGATCGCACTGGTGTACTTCAGGTGGTCTTTGATCCCGACGAAGAAAAAAGTTTTGCTCTGGCAGACTCGGTTCGCAACGAATATGTCTTGATGGCTAAGGGCAAGGTTCGTTTGCGTCCTGAGGGCACGCTCAATCAGGATATGCCAACTGGCGAGGTTGAGGTGTTGGGGAAAGAGCTAGTGATTCTGAACGCCGCTAAGACTCCACCGTTTCAGCTGGATGAGCACTCCGAGGCGGGAGAGGATATCCGTCTGCGCTATCGTTACATGGACCTGAGACGGCCCGAGATGCAGCAAAGAATGCAAGCGCGAGCAAAAATCACGAGCGTTGTGCGCAGCTACCTTGAGCAAAAAGGCTTCTGGGATGTTGAAACGCCAACACTGAGCCGTGCAACGCCTGAGGGTGCGCGAGATTATTTGGTTCCCAGCCGTACGCACCCGGGTGAGTTTTTTGCGCTGCCTCAATCCCCGCAGGTCTATAAGCAGCTGCTGATGATGTCCGGCATGGATAAGTACTATCAAATTGCACGTTGTTACCGTGATGAGGATTTGCGTGCAGACCGACAGCCAGAATTTACGCAGATCGACATAGAGGCATCTTTTGTCGAGCAGGCAGACATCATGTCGCTCACCGAAGGCATGCTCAGGTCGGTATTCGCCGAAGCGCTGAATGTCGAGCTACCTGACTTTCCTGTTTTGACCTGGGCACAGGCGATGCGCGATTTCGGCAGCGACCGTCCGGACTTACGTAACCCGCTGAGACTCATAGACGTGGCTGACTTGTTCACTGAAGTCGAGTTCAAAGTGTTCAATGGCCCCGCTAATGATCCAAAGGGGCGGATCGTCGCTTTGCGGGCACCGGGTGCAGCAGCGCTATCGAGAAAAGTGATCGACGATTACACCGCTTTCGTTGGTCGCTACGGTGCCAAGGGTCTTGCCTATATTAAAGTGAACGACATTGAAGCAGGTAGCGCAGGCCTACAGTCACCGATTTTGAAATTCATTCCAGACGATGTGGTCAACTTGGTACTCGAGCGCGTCGGTGCGCAGAATGGTGACTTAGTGTTCTTTGGTGCTGACGCGTCAAAAGTAGTCAACGACGCAATGGGTGCACTGCGTGGCGAACTAGGCAGTGACTTAGATTTGCTTGAGGGACACTATAAGCCTTGCTGGGTTGTCGATTGGCCTATGTTCTCAGAGGGCCGTGATGGCGCATTTAGCGCCGAGCATCACCCTTTCACGCGCCCAACCTGTACACCACAAGAATTATTAGCCGATCCCGCCAAAGCTCAGGCAGCTGCGTACGATGTCGTGCTAAACGGCTACGAGCTTGGTGGCGGCTCTTTGCGCATTCACGACAACGATATGCAGAAAGCTGTCTTCGATGTGTTGCGTATGGATGAACAGGGGCAATCGAAGTTCAGTTTCTTGCTCGATGCCTTACAGTACGGGTGCCCTCCGCATGGGGGTATTGCTCTTGGTTTAGATCGCTTGGTCATGTTGATGACCGATACGACATCGATACGCGACGTCATAGCCTTTCCAAAGACCCAAAGCGCTTCCTGTGTGATGATGGCAGCGCCAGGCACTGTTGAGGATCAGCAGCTAACGGATCTGCACATCAGGCTGCGCGGGTCGGTAAACACGGTAGTCAGTGGTGAGGCTGGCCCCAAGGCAGAATAAGAGCTTGAGGCAGCTGCTAACGTAAAGACAGAGAGTAGTGGAAGAGGGATATGGCAGGACACAGTAAGTGGGCCAACATCAAACACCGCAAGGCTGCCCAAGATAAGAAGCGCGGCAAGCTTTACACGAAACTGATCCGGGAAATTACGGTGGCAGCCCGCTTGGGCGGTGGCGTGGTCGATGACAATCCGCGACTGCGCGCTGCGGTGGACAAGGCGCTGGGCGCTAACATGCCGAAAGATACGATAGAGCGTGCCGTAGCTCGCGGCGCCGGTGGTGGTGAAGGCAATGATGTAGAAGAGTTGGTCTACGAAGGCTATGCCAATGGGGGCGTCGCTATTCTTGTTGAGGCCATGACCGACAATCGAAACAGAACCGTTGCAGAAGTAAGGCATGCCTTTAACAAGTATGGCGGGAATTTGGGCACAGATGGCTCAGTCGCCTATCTGTTTACTCGTCAGGGCGTAATCAACTTTGCTCCGGGAGTGGACGAAGAAGCGGTGATGGATGCTGCTTTGGAGGCTGGCGCCGAGGACATTGAGGGTGACGATGACGGCGCAATAACGGTTACTGCGCCCTGGGAGAATTTGAATCAGGTTGTGACGGTACTGACCGAGGCGGGGTTTGAACCCGATCACTCGGAAGTGACAATGGTGCCTTCCACGACGAACCCCTGCGACACTGATCAGGCCCGTAAAGTCCTCACTTTGCTTGACGTGCTGGAGGACTTGGACGATGTTCAAGAGGTCTACAGTAATGGTGAGTTCCCAGACGATGCCTATGAATAAGCGGGTCCTTGAGCTGCTTTGATTCCATGGCTACCGCACCCTATCGCGTGATTGGTATTGACCCCGGTTCCCGGTCAACGGGATACGGGGTGATCGAAGTCACCAATCGTAAAGTCCACTACGTTGCCAGCGGTTGCATCAGCGCTCACCAAGGCGAACTGCCTGAGCGCCTCGGCACGATTTATCGCGGTGTGGCACAGATTATCCGAGAATTTTCTCCCTCAGAGTTCGCTGTTGAGTCAGTCTTTATGGCGAAAAATGCCGCCTCGGCACTTAAGCTTGGCCAAGCTCGAGGCGTGGCTATTGCTGCGGGAGTTTCTCAGGAATTGCCCGTGTTCGAGTATGCGGC
Organism: uncultured Gammaproteobacteria bacterium; assembly: GCA_913049565.1. The sequence goes on along the minus strand of CAJWZG010000142.1, from coordinate 39 downwards.
GCGTCAGGTGAAACAGGCAGTGGTTGGCAAGGGGGGCGC
>CAJWZG010000141.1 GCA_913049565.1 uncultured Gammaproteobacteria bacterium | reverse complement strand
GATCACGATTTGCCGGTGATTGTTTTTGGCTATGGCGATTGCACAGGTGGTGCGCAGGCAAGTTTTGTGACGCACCCACTAGTACAAACATACTATTTTTCGGGCACCAGTATGCCGTTTGCCGGACAGATCGTGGTGTCCTCGAACCTGCCATTGAGATCCATTTTGTCGAACTACTTGCTAGCCACACCAGGGTCTATGCAAGGATTGGTTCGGCACCCTTTTTATGCAGACTTAGACAACAACCTCAGGCAGGTGGATAACGCAATTCCGACACCGCAAGAGAGTGTTGAAGATGTTGTGGAGCGGGTGCTCAGTGGTGGCTTGGCGGAACAGCGGCCGATTGTTGTGGCCCAACGAGACGTATTCGCGCCAGAAGATTTGATTCAGCCTGTGAAGAAAGTGCTGATTCATGCGCGGGGCTGCACCGCGGCAAAACTCATTCGAATTGCACAGCAGCAGGATATCGACGTGGTACTGGTGCAAAGCGACCCCGATATGGAGTCGATGGCTGCCGAACAGTTGCGCGAGCAAGACACCTTAGTCTGCATTGGCGGTAACACCCCAGATGAGTCTTACCTTAACGCGAAGAGTGTGCTTAACGTGGCACAAATGCAGGGTGTCGACAGTCTGCATCCGGGTATTGGGTTTCTGTCAGAAAATTCAGATTTTGCGGATATGGTGCGCAACCGGGGCATTAATTTCATTGGCCCTCCGGTACAAAGCATGGAGACGATGGGCAACAAATCAAATGCCATCAACACCTCTATCCGCTTGAGCGTACCCGTCGTACCCGGTAGCCACGGCATTATGACCGATGTGGAAAAAGCGGCCGTGGTGGCTCAAGAAATCGGTTATCCGATCCTGATAAAGGCGGTGCATGGCGGTGGCGGTAAAGGCATTCAATTGGTCAACGGGCCAGAAGAGTTCGAGCAGTTGTTCTTTAGGGTTGGTGTTGAGGCTCGCAGCGCATTCGGTAACGGTGACGTCTACTTAGAAAAATACGTCACATCACTGCGGCATATTGAAGCCCAGTTGTTGCGCGACACCCACGGCAATACGCATGTTATTGGTATTCGTGATTGCAGCGTGCAGCGTGACAAACAGAAAGTAATCGAAGAGTCCGGTTCCACGATGCTACCCAAGAAGTTGCTCGAAATCGTAAAGCGCTCTACCGCGGATATTGCCAATGAGGTTGGCTACGTGGGAGCTGGAACGGTTGAATTTATCTACGACCTTAAGTCTGACGCCGTTTACTTTATGGAAATGAATACCCGATTGCAGGTAGAGCATCCGGTAACCGAGTGGACTTCCGGCGTGAACATTGTTGCGGAGCAATTTCGTATTGCCTCCGGCGAATCCATTGCCGATTTGAAAGTAAAGGCCGCAGGTTACTCGATTGAAGCACGCGTAAACGCCGAACGGATTTTGCAGCAAGCAGATGGGACGTTGGCGTTCCGCCCGCATCCGGGTGAGGTGCTAGATTGCGTATTCCCTGAAGAAGACGGGGTAGAGATCATCACCACGGTGGGCCCCGGCAAATTTATATCGCCCTATTACGACAGTATGGTGGCCCAGGTCATTGTCCACGCAAAGAATCGCAACGCGGCTGCTGACAAGCTGACTGCCTATTTGGACAAAGTCACCCTCTCAGGTATCTGCACAAATATTCCTTTGCTTAAGCTGATCTTGGCTGATGACGTGTTCCGCAAGGGTAAGTACGACACTGACTATCTGCCAGAATTACTGCAACGTACGGATATCGACAAACTGATTGCCGATATTGATGCTAGCAGTGGGAGCGCAGGCAGCGGTATTGATCTAGAGAGTGTGTTGATCGATGGTACAGATGAACTGAAAGTGCTGGCGCCCGCTACAGCAATTTTTTACAACACGCCGTCGCCATCAGCGCCCGAGTACGTGAGTGTTGGCGATGTGATCGATTTGGATCACACGCTTTGCCAGCTTGAGGCGATGAAAATTTTTAACCCGATGGCACTGAAAGACTTCAATGTCGAGGGCGAAGTCTATGACTCCAGCAAGCGATATAGGGTAACCCGGGTGAACATGAGTAATGGTCAGCAAGTTAATGTCGGGGACCTGCTTTTTGTTGTCGCGCCGGTTTAGGCGCTACATTTGGTTAACCAGTTTTGAATCCTATAGCGTCCCTCTATTGGTTTGTGGGGCTTAACCTAACAACAATACTATGCCTCTAAAAATGCACACGACGGCAATAATCAAAATGATCTGGCGGCTGATCCGCTGAAACCCCACGTCGTGCCAACGAGCTAGAATCCTGACTCCTGTGTGTGTGCCTGCGATCGCGGCTAAGATCGCTAACGGAAAGATCCACCACACAAGTTCACTCTCGACGCGAACTAAAAGACCGTAATAAATAATGCGCAGACCGTGTCCGATGGTTTGGGTGAGGGCTTTGTTCGCAACGACGCTTTGGCGACCGAGTCCACTGTTGAGGTAAAACACATCAAGCAGGGGCCCCGCGGCCCCGGCGATTAACTGCGCAAAGGTAACAAAAAAACCGCATGCCACCGTAGTTGCCGAGTTGGTGATATTCAGACCCCGCAGATATTTGCTCCACTGGCCTGCCCACGCGAATACGCCGATCAAGATCAATACCCAGGCAGGCTCGGGTATCAGAACAAGATAAGTCGCAATGCCAATAGCCGTCGCTGAACCCAGCAGATAGGGCGGCAGGAGCCGCCATAACATATGCTCTCGCAGCATCCACGCCCGGGAACCGTTGGCGGTTAGCTGAGTGGCTGCATGCAGCAGCATGGCGCTGCTGACCGGCAGCAAGGTTATCAGCACCAACATCAACACCATGCCGCCTGCCATGCCGACGATGCCTGACAAGACACTGGTAGCGAAAGCACCGACGGTGATCAACGCCCAAAGAATCGGTGAAGTAAACATAGTGGAAGTCTGGTACATCTCTATATATGAATAAAGCGACCTAATAGAATATGATTGTTTCTTTATGAGAAAGGTAGATCCTGCTGCCGCACTCTTCTTCGTCCATAGATAGAGACCAAGTCATATGATCGAAAATTTGGAAACTCTGATTGCGCTGTCGAAAACCGGCACGATGATGGAAGCCAGCACCGCGCTGAGAATTTCTCAGTCAGCTGTGTCTAAGCGCATAGCGGCTTTGGAGCGTTACTACGATCGCGATCTGATTGAGCGTCACGGTCGACGCGTGGTGCTAACCCACCACGGAACTCGTTTGGTGGAGCGAGTAACGCCGCTGCTGTCAGAGCTTCGCAGTGTGTTCCTAGAGGATAATGCTTTGCGTAAGGGCAAGATCATTCTAGGGGTCTCCGAGGCTATTCTCGCCAGTTGGGGGTCTACCTTGTTCTCACAGGTGCGCGACCTGATGCCTAGCGTCGAGTTTGAATTCCATGCCCAACGATCTCCAGTGGTACTTGACCGTCTTCGCTCAGGCGAATACATGGTTGGCATTTGCACAGGCAGTCCCGACGCAGATACGGATCTGGTGTCAGAAGTGATTCGTCAGGAGCCCATGGTGATTATTCCATCCGGGTTGAAGCAGCTGAAGTATCGTAGCGGTGATCCGCTGGATGTGATGACGATTGAGTCCCGCTCCGGCGCGTGGGGTTCTATCGAAGAAAATATGCAGCAGCTTAACCTGCATCGCAGTACTTCATTGGAGTCTTTCTTTGCCGTGGCGCAAATGGCCTTGTCAGACTTTGGGCATGGATTAGTGCCAACAGGGGTTGCGAAAACGCTGGGTATTGCCAACAAGAAGTTGATTCAGCTCTCTGCTGAGGAGTTATCTAGGCCCGTGAGGTTCGTCGCGCGTAAGTCGATGTTCGCGCAGCCGTTGGTGAGAACGTTTTATAACGAAGTGTCGACGCTAACTGCCCAATTGAAGGATTAATCGATTAATTGATGGCCCCAGTGAGGCCCTGTGCTTGCTGGAGGCATAGCGCCGCTAAGCCATCAACCCACAGATCGTTGTCATTGACGCAGGGTATGAGGGTGAACGACTCACCCCCAGCTTGCAGAAAGGTTTCTTCGCCTTGCATACCCATTTCTTCCAGGGTCTCAAGGTTATCCACTACGAAAGCAGGGCAGGCAACCGCGACATGTTGAATCCCTTGGCTTGGCATTTGCTCTAGCACTTGATCGGTGTAGGGCGTAAGCCAAGGTATCCGTCCAAGACGAGACTGGAAGCTGACACTTTGTTTTTCCGCCGGGATGTCGAGGTAACGGGCGATCTCATTGGAAGTCACCATCACTTGATGCCGGTAGCAGGTTTTATGGGCAAGAGAATCCACGTTGCAGCAGTCAGACTGCTTTAAGCAATGTTGGTTTGTTGGGTCTGTCTTCGTTAGATGCCGCTCAGGCAGGCCGTGATAGCTAAAAAGCAGATGATCCCAATGCTCCGGCAGGTGGGCTCGAATGTTTTCGCCCCAAGCCTTTGTGTGTTCCGGCGCCCGATAGAACGGCTCGATGACATCGCCTTGCATGTGTTGGGGCATTTGATCCGCGGTGGCGTTGACCGAGGTTGTGATGGTGGAATCGGCGTAGTGGGGGTACAGGGGTACGATGCAGACCTGTGTGACACCAGCGTCATGCAATACTTGCAGGCCGTCGCTAATCGATGGCTTGCCATAGCGCATGCTGAGCGCTACCGGGGCACCCAGTCGTTCATGAAGTTTGTCGGCGAGCGCCTGGCTTTTTACGAGTAAGGGTGAGCCCTCTGGCGTCCAGATTTTGCCGTACGCTTCAGCGCTGTCTTTGGGGCGGAACGGTAGAATGAAGGCCTTGACGATTAAGGCGCGAAGAACCCAGGGCACATCTAAGACATGGGGGTCCATTAAAAACTCGCCTAAGTAGCGGCGAACATCTTTAACCTCTGGCGAGTCAGGCGTGCCAAGGTTAATCAATAAAAAGCCGACTGTGCTGGATTGCTCGCTCATAAGGGGGTGCTCCAGGGCTGATGCCATAACGGCAAAAACTAAATGGTTCCAGCCCTGCCGTGTATTTCTAGTGAATTTTCGCTTGATCCGATAGTATTCCCTGCCTTTTCGCCGGGCGGCTAAACCATTATGACTTTGATTTTGGACTACGACGCCGGAAATCTGGGCAGCGTCAAGCGAGCCTGTAGCGAGGTCGGCCTGCAGGCCGAGTTCTCGGCAAGTCCGGATGCGGTGGCGCAGGCTGAGCGCATTATATTTCCCGGTGTTGGTGCTGCGGGTCCGGCGATGCAAAGTTTGCAGAAACGCGGGTTGGGCGATGCTCTAAAAACGGCGATAGCTAAGGGTACGCCTGTATTGGGCATCTGCTTGGGAATGCAGGTATCGCTCGATTACTCTGAGGAGGGTGATACCCAAACCCTTGGCCTGATAGCGGGGCAAGTACAGCGCTTCAAGCTCAACCGTCCTGAGTTGAAGATTCCGCATATGGGGTGGAATGAGGTTGTCGTTAAACAGTCTCATCCGCTGCTTGCAGGTATTGAACCTGGCGATGAGTTTTACTTTGTTCATGGTTACTACCCGAAGCCCACATCAGACGATCATGTGCTGGCGGTCACCGACTATGAAGGGGCCTTTGCCTGTGCCTTGGGTAAGGACAATTACGTGGGAACACAGTTTCACCCTGAAAAAAGTGGACGGGTTGGGCTGCGCTTAATCGAAAACTTTGCAAGATGGAACGGTGTTTGGGAAAGCCCAGCGCACCCCCAATGGAGTCAACAATGCTGAGTAAACGTGTCGTTGCCTGCCTCGATGTGCGCGACGGTCACTTGGCGAAGAGCGTCAAATTCGTCAACACCAAGAATATCGGTGACCCGATTGAAAAAGCCAGAGAGTACTATCTTGATGGGTTGGACGAACTGGTGTTTTACGACATCACCGCATCCAGCGACAAACGCAATATCATGCTGGATGTGGTCGAGGCCGTAGCCAGCCAAGTCTTTATCCCACTGTCCGTTGGGGGTGGTATACGCAGTGTCGCCGATGCGACCGATCTTCGCTTAGCCGGGGCAGAAAAAATCAATGTCAATTCGGCAGCGGTTACGCGGCCAGATTTGATCGACGAATGCTCCAATGCTGTAGGAGACCAGAACATCGTCCTGTCCATGGATGTGCAGCGGGTTGAAAAAAGTGCTGAACAACCCAGCGGTTATGAAATTGTGATCAATGGTGGCAGAACACCAACGGGAATAGATGCGCTGGATTGGGCCCTTGAAGGCGAGGCGCGTGGTGCCGGCGAATTGGTTGTGAACTCTATTGATGCGGATGGTACCCGGGACGGTTATGACATACCGCTCACGGCGATGATCGCAGAAGCGGTGCGTATACCGGTGATCGCTTCAGGGGGTGCCGGTTTGCCAGCGCATTTACATGAGGTTCTTACCGAGGGCAAAGCGGACGCTGCACTGGTGGCATCCATGGTGCATTACGGTGACTACCAAGTAAGCGGCTTGAAGCAATATCTGCATGAGCAGGGACTAAAGATACGCATGTCCTGGTGATGATCGGCCTGTGAGATAAAAGGAGTAAGCAGTGAAAGCAATTCAGTTAGATGGCGATAATTTGATTTGGGCAGACTTTGCCCGCCCGGAATGTTTGCCCGGACATCTGCGAATCGATGTCGCGGCCTCGGCAATCAACCGCGCTGACTTGCTGCAGCGCAATGGAGGCTATCCGCCACCTACCGGTGCCAGCCCGATTATGGGTCTTGAGTGCTCGGGCACGGTGACCGAGATCGGCGAGGGCGTGTCGAGCTTTGCGGTCGGTGATGAAGTCTGTGCGCTGCTGGCGGGTGGCGGATATGCCGAGGAGGTCGTTGTGCCTGCAGGACAGGTGCTACCGGTGCCCAAAGGCGTCTGCGTTGTCGACGCGGCTGCGCTGCCCGAAGTATTTGCTACCGCTTACCTCAATCTTTATATGGAAGCCGCTCTTGCGCCGACTGAAAAGGTGATTGTTCATGCGGGTGCCAGTGGTGTGGGAACGGCGGCACTGCAGATGCTCAAACACACTAACAACCCAAGTTTTGTCACCGTAGGGAATCAGGCAAAACTGGATCAATGCATCGAGTTGGGTGCAGACACAGGAGCCATCCGTCACGACGGTTCATTTTTGGCTGCGGCTCAGGCTTGGGCAGATACTGGCGTCGATGTGATATTGGATCCAGTAGGCGGCCAGTATCTGATCGACAACCTGACCGCTCTTGGATTGGGTGGCCGCCTTGTACTTATTGGTTTGATGGGTGGTGCAGTAACCGAAGCAAATCTGGGTTTATTGATGATGAAACGTGCCCGGATCATCGGCTCGACGTTGCGGGCGCGGCCGATTGGCGAAAAAGCGTTGGTTATGGACGGTCTAAAGCAGAATGTTTGGCCCAAAATAGAAAAGGGTTTGATCAAGCCG
>CAJWZG010000140.1 GCA_913049565.1 uncultured Gammaproteobacteria bacterium | reverse complement strand
TACACGCGGCGGCGTTGATCCCACAAGTCTGCCGACACAAGTTGTTAGCGTGGACGAACCCGAGCGTCGGTTGGCGGTGACGATCGCAGGCTATCAGGATCTGCTCGAACAGGTTGCTCAAGAGGGCTACCCACATCAGCTGTGTGCCTACCTTTATGACCTCGCTGGCCGCTTCACGCAGTTTTACGAGCAGTGCCCGATTCTCACCAGTACCGATAACGTTAAGACTCGGCGGCTGGTGCTAACCCGACAAACCGGCGACGTGCTGGCTAGCGGCCTGACGCTGCTCGGCATTACTGTTGCCGAACGCATGTAGTCACCGGCACTCGCATCTTGCTACCGGAATTTGTATGACCGACAGCTATACAACGCTAATCAGCGCTGCTCAACTCGCCCACGCAATGACTGAGGAACTGCCGGTACGCGTGTTTGACTGTCGCGCTCGCTTGGGCGAGCCGAAACTCGGTTTACAGCTTTTCGAGTCTGGTCATATCAGCGGCGCAGTTCACGCAGACTTAGACCGTCACCTGGCGGTTGCACCCGGGAAAAACGGTCGTCATCCCTTGCCAACCCGAGAGGCTTGGCTGGCGCAGGTACGTCGCTGGGGAGTGAACAACGATGAGCAAGTTGTTCTCTATGACGACGCCGGAGGGCAGATGGCAGCCCGAGGTTGGTGGATGTTTCGATGGCTTGGCCATCAGACTACTGCCGTACTAAACGGGGGCCTCAAGCAGTGGCGGCAGCCTCTCGCTAGCGGTCCCGTCGAGCCATTAGAGCCCAGCGACTTTCAACCTAAAACTGCGCTAACCCGCACTTGGCAGGTGCACGAGGTGGACGCCAATCTACAAAGCAAAAGACATACTCTAGTCGATGCCCGCAGCGCCGAGCGATTTCGTGGCGAGCAAGAACCCATCGATCCCGTTGCTGGTCATATTCCTGCTGCGGTGTGTTTGCCCTCAACAGGCAATCTGCAACCATCAGGTCTTTTTAAAGCCGCTGACGCGTTGAACGAACGCTTTCGTTCAGTCGATGCTCAAACCACTGTATGCTACTGCGGTTCGGGCGTCACTGCCACCCACAACATTTTAGCGATGCGAGTTGCTGGATTGGCTGAACCGGCGCTGTATGCCGATTCATGGAGCGGTTGGATCACCGATGACACTCGACCCATTGCCCAAGGCGAAACTTGATAGACCTTTTTGGATGACCGGCAATCAAGAGCATATTGAACCCGCCCAACTCGATTGGCGTGATGGTCAAGCAATCTCAGATCGCTTCCAAGACATCTACTACAGCGCTGACGGTGAGCAAGAAGTTCAGCGCGTCTTCGCCCAGCCCTCGCACTTAATCGATCGTGCCAACGAATCCAGCAATCTTTGCTTTACCATTGGAGAGCTGGGGTTTGGTACAGGGCTGAACTTTACCGTTTGCGCCGATACCCTACTGCCGCAAACGTCCAAAATACTTCACTTCATCAGCGTCGAGGGGCACCCACTGCGGCCAGACGACTGGCGCAGAGTTGCGCAGCTGCGACCTGACTCAAAAACTGCCCAAACGCTCGCCCTCACGCCGCCTCCATTGCTAACGGGTTGGCACCGTCGCAGTTTTCACCACGGCAGAGTCCACCTCAGCATTTTTCACGGCGATGTCGATATCGGACTGCAAGAGTTGGAAGCACTGCAACGCGAACCCATCGATGCCTGGTTCTTGGATGGCTTCGCGCCCGACAAAAATCCAGCAATGTGGAGCCCTCGCGCACTGGCAGCAATTAGCCGACTATCGACCACAGGTACCACCGTGGCAACGTTTACCGCGAAAGGGCAGGCGCGCCGAGACCTGGCTGCCTGTGGCTTTGCCATGGAAAAAATCGACCAGCGGCCGTTTAAGCGTACAAGCTTGTTTGGACGGTTTATCGGTGAGGGGGCGAAAACAAGATATACACCACCCAGCACAATCAACGTGCTCGGCGCAGGCGTGGCAGGCGCTTGGGCGGCCCGGCAGTTAGCGGAGCTGGGGCTAAAGGTGAACGTTTTTGATCCGCATGGGATTGCCTCTGGCGGATCGAAAATGAACGTCAGTGCTCTTCATGCTCGGTTGCTGGGTGATCAGACCCCTACCGCAGAATTTCGCGCAAGAGCTTTTCATCATGCCACCGCCTTACTGCACCACCTGCCAGCGTTTCGGCAGACCGGGGCACTGCAACTGGCATTGAACGAACAAGAGTTAGCCAAAATCCGGCGCATTCATGGCGTTTATTGTTCCAAGGACGACACTGAGTCTAAAGAAGATCAGCCGGCTCAACCGCCTTGGCTCGAATACCAAGAACCTGACCAACTTCGAGAGATGTCACGAATTGAGGCCATGGGCGGACTGTTCTTTAAACAGGCCGGCGTGGTGGACCTACCCCTATTGTGTCGGTCACTGCTCGATCACAGCGCGATCTCTGTACGCACCCAAACTCGTAAGCCCGGCGATGACGAAAATTGGATCATTGCCTGTGGCAGCTCTAGTCGCGATTTTTGTGCAGGGGTACCCGTTGAAATCGGCGATGTGTGGGGCCAACTGGATTGGATTGAACCCACGGATGCCCACTTGCCCGTACCTATCGTAGGCAACGGTTACGCCATTCCCGGGAACAACGCTTGGGTTGTCGGCAGCAGCTATGAGCAGCGTCCATGGCCGCCAGCACAGGCCACCACCAGTAATATCGAGGCCAACCGGCGATTTATCGGTGATGGAGAAATTGTCGCGCTACAGTACAAGCGCGCAGCGCGATGCGTCTCCAGTGACCGAGACCCGGTCATCGGGCAGTTAACTCAGCAGCGCTGGATCAGCACCGCTCATGGCTCTTCGGGCACCAGCTCTGCACCGCTAGCGGCAACAATCATCGTCAGCGATATCATGGGTTGGGTGCCGCCGGTGTCGCCGAGAGCCTTGGCAAGCATCGACCCTCGGCGCTTCATCGCGCGCCAAGCGCGCCGCGGCGTCAAGGTTGTGGGCCCGGGCTGAGGGCATAGCTGCCAGTTTAGGCGCCTTTAATGACCCGCACGTCTATAACGCTTTCGATATCGCGGATCGCCTGCAGCAGCCCCTGATCGGGTGCCTCAGACAAATCGATCAGGTTATACGCCAAGTCGTCACGGCTTTTGTTAATCAGGTCAATGACGTTGATATTGCGTTCTCCAAGAACCGCCGTCATCTGGCCTAACATTCCCGGGACGTTGTGATTGCTGATCGCCACGCGATAGCCATCTACGGCTTCTAGGCTCACAGCGGGAAAATTAACCGAATTCACGATGCTGCCGTTTTCCAAAAATCGAATGAGTTGGTTTGCGGCCATAACGGCGCAATTTTCTTCGGCCTCATCGGTACTGGCACCCAGATGCGGTGTCAGCATGACACGAGGATGATCGATCAGTCCCGGCACAGGAAAATCGGCAACATAGCGACCTAAGTGATCGCTCTCCAAGGATTCCTTCAGAGCCGCTGCGTCGACAATTGGCTGGCGGGCAAAGTTCAGCAACACACTGCCGGGCTTGAAGGCCTGGAGCGCTTCGGCGTTGATCATTCCCTGTGTTGCCGGTATCTGAGGCACATGGAGAGTCACATAGTCAGCCCGAGCAAACAGGCTGGGCAGGTTTTCCATACGCTCTACATCTGACGGCAGTCGCCAAGCCGCGTCTACGGACAGCGCGGGATCATAGCCCAGCACATTCATTCCTAAGTCCAATGCAGCCCTGGCGACCATGGATCCAATTGCGCCCAAACCGACTACCCCGAGGGTTTTACCGATCAGTTCACGCCCTTTAAACTTCTTCTTTTCCGCCTCAACCAGTGTGTTGAGCTCCGCCTCGTTGGTTACGTTCGCCAGTGAGCGCACGTAATTCACCCCACCAATGACGTCGCGAGACGCCAGCAAGAGGCCGCTTAACACCAATTCCTTTACCGAATTGGCGTTAGCACCGGGCGTGTTAAAAACCACAATTCCCGAGGCACTGCAGGCATCTAGAGGTACGTTGTTGACACCAGCACCGGCTCGAGCAATAGCTCTCAGCCCCGGAGTCAGCTCTTCCTCCGCCAGTTTATAGCTACGCAGCAACATCGCGTCAGCGCCCTCCACATCGGCGCCTACCGTATAGTTACCGGCTTCAAATCGCTGCAGACCGATGGGTGCGATGGCGTTATAGGTTTTGATGCTGTAAGCAGTAGTGTTGTCCATGTGAGATGCTTTTTATTGGGGAGCGGCACGTTAGGCATGCCCATAAACGATGTCAAGACGGGGTCAGTTTGCGCTGTTGCGTGTGGCGGATAACCGTTCAATTTCGGCAACCAGTCGAGACGTCGCTTGACCCATATCTTGCTGCGCCATGGCGGCGCGATAGCGATCCGCACTGTCGCTTAAAGCCTGCAACGAATTCAGCAAGGTCTCAGATTGCAGTTGCCGTTCCTCGATCACCTCGCTCCAGCCTTGGCGCTTTGCATAGTCCGCGTTGGCCAGTTGATCACCCCTCGATCCTTCCAGCGGCAATGGCACCAGCAGATTCGGTTTGCGCAAGGCGACCCACTCGAACAGTGCGTTTGCGCCGGCGCGGGATATCACCATGTCGGCGGCGGCTAACAAATCACCCCAGCCCTGATCGACAAACTCTAGCTCTAAGTAACCGTCGTGGTTGAGATTCGATTTTTTACCCGCACCACACACATGTAGTACAAAGTATTTCTTTGTAAGCAGCGCCAAATTCTCACGAATAACGCGATTCAGACCCTCCGCACCCAAACTTCCGCCAGTCACCAGCAATACAGGCACGTCTTTATCGACTGGCAAATTTGCACGACCGGCTTCGCCGTCACCAATCAGCAGTGACTCGCGCACTGGGGTTCCTGTGACAACATGGCGGCCCGTAAACCCCGAGAAACGAGTATCCGCAAAGCTTGTACACAGGGTTTTGATAAACGGCAGGCTCAAGCGATTAGCGAGACCGGGTGTTAAATCTGACTCGTGCGCCAACACTGGTATGCGCAGCAACCAAGCTGCGAATACCGGAGGTAATGAAACGAATCCCCCCTTAGAGAACAAAGCACTGGGCGCAAGACGCCTGAGTAAAGCAATCGATTCCACCACCGCCCAAGCGATGCGAAATACATCTGTGACGTTTTGCAGCGACAGATACCGGCGCAGTTTGCCCGCGGAGATGCCATGGAAGATCACATCGCGCTCACCCAAATACCCTTGCTCTAGACCACTTCGTGTGCCGATGAAATGCACCCTGTAGCCCTCAGCGATTAAGGCATCTGCTACGGGCAATGCCGGTATGACATGACCTGCACTGCCGCCGCCGGCAATGACGATGCACCCCAAGGCAGAGGGCTCACTGTTATTGTGCAACTGCAGATCGGTCATGCGAATTTTTCTTCTTCAGCGGTTAAGCCACACTGGCGTATACCGGGTGGATCAATATCCTAGCACCGACTTTAACAGCGGCACGGTAAGCAGACGCTTTTGTTGTAGTGTCGCCTCATCAAGCCGCTGCAAGTCGGCTAACAACTGATCGAGGCCCCTTGGCCCTCGCGCCAGCCAATAGTCCACCACGGCGTCATCTAGGCGATAACCACTTTGGCTCGCTCGCTGTCTCAGTAACTCGCCTTTGTCTTCATCACTGAGCGGCTGCAGTTGATAGTGCGAGAGTGCTCGCAGACGAGAGTTGAGATCTGCCAGTTCGAACTTAAGGCCAACTGCCGGTTGTCGGTGAGCGATCATCAAACATCGGAGTGTGCTGGCGTGGCCGTCGAGCAAAGCGTTGTATAAGGCCATCAGCGCCTCTTCAGCAGCCAATTCCTGCTGCAGCGCATCGATATGGTCGATCGCCACCGTCACTGGCAGATCAAGACCCGATTGCAGTTTTTCTGTTAACTCAGCGGTGCTATTGATGAATGCTATCGAGCTCATTGCGGCGCAGTCGAGGTAGGCCTGAGTATGCCCTGCATTGACCGCAGCAACACAGCCACCGCGCAGTAAGTGCGTTTTGCCGCAAGCATTTTCGCCGCAAAGCCAAAAGCCTGAAAATCCGTACTCCAGCGAACGCAGTCGAGTGATCAGTTCACTGTTATCGCCCACAACAAAATTCTCGAGTGTTGGTAATGCAGGTGCATCAATGGCCAGAATATTTTGTCTATTCAAGAGTCGCTATGCTCAATCGATTCGTTACTTCGAGGCCCCCGCTCTCCTGTCAAACGCCGCCAAGAGTGCCGACCCCAAACAAAGAGATAGTGCGAGCCCGAGGCGATACATAATGCCGCCAACAGCGGGAAACCATAGTCGCTTGAGAATCCTAAAAGTGTCTCGGCGTAAACGCCGATGGGCATCTGGCTGACCATAAGCAACAACACCACCAAAATTTGTACTGCGGTATTGGTCTTGCTTAGCAAACTGGGATTCACCGTTAAATCGCCAAAAACACCTCGGTACACGCCTGCGCCAAGCAATATCAAAATATCCCGCGTCAAGATCAGCGCAACCAACCAGACAGGTATCAAGCCTTGCAGCGCAAAGACCAAACACATCGCGGCGATTAGAAATTTATCTGCTAGCGGATCCAGCAACATCCCAAGCTCAGTTTGCCATCCGTAACGACGCGCCAAAAATCCATCCAGTGCATCCGACAGGCCGGCAACAAGCATCAGCCAAAAAGCGCTCATGATTTGATGACTCCATAAAAACCAAGCAATGGGAATCACCAGTACGATGCGCAGTATGCTTAGGTAATTTGGCAGCCCTCTCACTGACTGCCTCGCCAAACAAATTCGAGGTCGCTCGTGCGCTCACTGGGTGCCGCAAACCTTGTCTCACTGCCTGATCCGCCGATCTGAGCAGAACCGAGCAGAGACGCCCCGACGCCTAAGTCACCGGGCTGATATTCAAACCGCCCGTCATCTTGCAACAGCGCCCGCAGTTGCTCATCCGAGGCCACCGTTGCCAAGCTCAGTGCAAGCGTTTGCTGCTGCACACCGAGAACTGCAACGTCGTCTATAAATTCCAGCGACTCAAGATAATCCAACACATCAGCATAGGCACCGATACTTGCCACTCCTAGCACCCGCAAATCTTGCTGTCTCGGGGTGTCAGTAAAAACTAAGTGTTGATCGAGGACGCTCTGGGTTGCCATATCAATTCCCAGCGTGACCACGTTTTCAATGTCGAGCCCTCGCACGAATTGCGAAGACTCGCCGACCTCCGAGCGGATCAGCCACTCCCCTGTATACAGCCGTTCACCGAGAATTTCCTGCACGCTGAATCGCCCCAAAAGATATTGGCTTGCCGCGTATCGCCGACTTGCCTGATCCAGCACATCGGTAAATCGCCCCCAGACAACGCTAGGGTTCACCAACAAACTGTCCTGCAAATCCATCATGGGCAGCAGGGTGGGCAGCCCTCTTTGATTGGCCGCCGCGTCGAGCTCACGGCGAATGACCTGCGTGCCATGCTCTACCACGGCGCGGCCGCTCGGCTCATCCAACACCATC
>CAJWZG010000139.1 GCA_913049565.1 uncultured Gammaproteobacteria bacterium | reverse complement strand
AACGCAAACAATAGCGACAGGAACGAACAATGCGTCATCGAAAGAGTGGCAGACAATTAAATCGGAATAGCTCACACCGTAAGGCGATGTTCAGCAATATGGCTGCGTCTTTGATTGAGAGTGAAGTGATTAAGACAACGCTGCCAAAAGCGAAAGAACTGCGACGTGTTGTAGAACCGCTGATTACATTGGCGAAAGAGGACTCCGTGGCGAACCGTCGCTTAGCGTTCTCCCGCACGCGAAGTAAGGCAGCGGTAGGCAAACTGTTCACAGAATTCGGTCCCCGCTATCAAGATCGTCCAGGCGGTTACACACGAATTTTGAAGTGTGGATTTCGTACCGGCGATGCGGCACCTATGGCCTATATCGAACTGGTTGGTCGCCCCATCGTTGTTGAGGAGATGGACGAAGATTACGCTAGTGCTCAAGCGATATCGTCAGGCGATACTGCTCAGGAAGTCGAAGAGAAAGAGATAGCGACAGAAGCGGTAGTTGAAGAGAGCGCGGACGCAGTGGCTGAAGACGCTTCCGCAGACAGCGCCGACACAACCATAGAAGATGCCACTGCTCAGGCTGACGACGGCGACTCTAAAGTGGCGTCGGATGCTGACGAAACTGGAACAGAAGAAGAAAAGAAAGATACCTAAAAAATGAATACAAGCTTTCATCCTACGCCTCGTACCTTAATGGGCCCAGGGCCATCGGATGTTCACCCTCGCGTGCTGGGATCCATGGGGAAGGCGACGATTGGCCACCTCGACCCAGAATTCGTTGGGTTGATGGAAGAAATCAAAGAGCTTATGCGGTATACCTTCCGCACTTCTAATGCTCTCACCCTACCTTTATCAGCGCCGGGTTCTGCGGCAATGGAAGCCTCCTTCGCCAACTTGCTAGAGCCAGGTGATAAAGCAATCGTCTGCATCAATGGTGTATTTGGTATGCGTATGGCAGAAAATGTCCGGCGCATGGGCGGGGAATTGGTGACTATCGAGGATCAATGGGGAACCCAAGTCGATCCTGAAAAGCTTCGTACTGCTTTAATTGAAAACCCTGACGCCAAAATTGTTGGTTTTGTTCACGCTGAAACATCCACCGGTGTTTGTAGTGACGTGAAAACTCTTTGTGCTCTAGCGAAAGAGCATGGATGTTTGACCATTGTGGATTCGGTTACGGGCTTGGCGGGGGTTGAACTGAACGTTGACGAGTGGCAAGCCGATGTAGCTTATTCGGGCACGCAAAAGTGTTTGTCCGCACCTCCTGGCATCAGCCTCATCACCTTCAGCCAGGCAGCAGCAGATCGCGTCAGATCGCGGAATACACCAGTGCAGAGCTGGTTTTTGGATCTCTCCTTGCTGATGGCATATTGGCAAGACGGACAAGGTGGCGGTCGAACCTATCACCATACCGCACCAGTCAATGCTATGTATGGTCTTCATGAAGCCTTGCTCATGGTAAAGGAAGAGGGCCTAGAGCAATCCTGGGAAAAGCATCGAATCATGCACAAAGCTCTTTACGAAAGACTCAGCAGTCTTGGCCTGGAATTTGTTGTTGATGCCGCCTATCGGCTGCCTCAGCTGAACCTCGTTAAAGTACCCGAGGGTGTTGACGAAGCGGCGGTTCGCAAGCAGTTGCTACAGGAATACAACTTAGAGATCGGTGCAGGACTCGGCGCCTTTGCAGGTAAAGTCTGGCGTATCGGGCTGATGGGCTACTCGGCCAGACAAGAGAATGTGCAGCTGTGTACAAGTGCTTTACGCGCTTGTCTATCTAACACCTGAATCTCCTCAACGAAGTGCACGGTTGGGTACTCGCATTAGGCGAGTACCTCTTTCAAGAAGCGACCTGTGTGAGATTTTTTGATCTTGGCGACTTGCTCGGGCGTACCAGTAGCAATGATTTCTCCACCCCCTGAACCTCCTTCTGGTCCTAAATCGACTATCCAATCTGCTGTTTTGATGACATCTAAGTTGTGCTCAATCACCACAATCGTATTGCCGTCGTCACGCAGGCGTTGCAGCACCGTCATTAGCTGGGCGATGTCATGAAAGTGGAGGCCAGTTGTGGGCTCGTCGAGAATGTAGAGAGTGCTTCCTGTATCCCTCTTGGATAACTCCCGCGAAAGCTTGATGCGTTGCGCCTCCCCACCTGACAGCGTGGTTGCTGATTGGCCAAGCCGTATATAGGAAAGGCCAACGTCTTTGAGTGTTTCGAGTTTGCGCGCCAACATAGGAACTGCCTCGAAGAACTCCGCAGCGTCCTCAACGGTCATATCTAATACCTCGTTGATATTCTTACCTTTGAAGCGAATATCCAAGGTTTCTCGGTTGTACCGCTTTCCCACACAGGTATCGCAAGGCACATAAATATCCGGCAGGAAGTGCATCTCTACCTTAATCAACCCGTCGCCCTGACAAGCCTCACAGCGACCGCCTTTTACGTTGAAACTAAAGCGTCCGGGTTTATAGCCCCGCGCCCTTGCCTCGGGCACCTGTGCAAACAATTCGCGAATGGGCGTGAACAAGCCAGTATAGGTAGCTGGATTTGAGCGCGGTGTTCTTCCGATCGGGCTCTGATCGATATCCACAACTTTATCCAAATGGTTCAGACCTTCAACGGTGTCGTATGGCCTGGGTTTAAGGGTAGTCGCCTTGTTGAGCGCGGTGGCAGCAATTGGGTACAGGGTATGGTTGATCAGGGTCGATTTGCCCGAGCCAGATACGCCGGTAACACAGGTTAGGAGTCCACAGGGGATGCTCAATGACACGTTTTCGAGGTTATTGCCACTGGCGCCAGTCAGATTCAGCATCTTCTCCGGCCGCGGGGCGTGGCGCTTTTCGGGGACAGCAATTTGTTTGCGACCGCTTAAGTATTGGCCCGTAATAGACTGCTTGTTTCGCAGAATGTCGTTGTAACTCCCTGCGGCGACCACGTTGCCGCCATGCACCCCGGCACCAGGGCCAATATCAATCAGATAGTCCGCTTTGCGCATGGCCTCCTCGTCATGCTCAACGACCACCACCGTATTCCCCAAATTTTTGAGATGCTCGAGGGTCTTCAGCAAGCGTTCGTTATCGCGTTGGTGCAGCCCAATAGACGGTTCGTCCAAAATATACATAACCCCAACTAACCCCGCCCCGATCTGGCTAGCTAGACGAATTCGTTGAGCTTCGCCGCCTGAAAGGGTTTCTGCGCTGCGATTCAAAGTGAGGTAGTTCAGGCCAACGTCGACTAAAAACTGAAGCCTAGCCTGTATTTCTTTCAGTATTTTTTCAGCAATGGTTGCCCGCTGACCATTGAGCTTTAGTCCATTGAAGTGATCTAACGTAGCTGCAATAGATTGTTCAGTGATATCAGGAAGGTTCGATGTGCCGATAAAGACATGTCGCGACTCCTCGCGAAGGCGTGTACCTGAGCAGCTTGGGCAGTGAGTAACGCGCATAAATTTTTGCAGGTTTTCTCTCACCATTGATGATTCGGTTTCACGGAAACGGCGGGCCATATTGGGTAGCACGCCCTCGAAGCGGTGGGTGCGTTTGATAACGTCACCGCGATCATTGACGTAGCTGAAGTCGATACGCTGGCGTCCGCTTCCTTCAAGAATGCAGTCGCGGTGTTTTTTGCTGAGCTTCTTGAAAGGCACTTCGACGTCAAATCCGAAGTGGTCGGCCAAGGAGCTGAGCATATGAAAATAGTAGACGTTTCTGCGGTCCCAGCCCCGGATGGCCCCTTCTGCAAGTGTGAGCTCGTCATCGGTGACGACGAGATCCGGATCGAAAAACTGAGTGACTCCCAACCCGTCGCACACGGTGCAAGCCCCTGCAGGATTGTTGAAAGAGAACATCCTCGGTTCCAACTCGGCAATTGAGTAGCCACAAGTTGGGCAGGCGAATTTCGCTGAAAAGATTGCGGCAGGTAGTTCGCCATCGTCCATATCGATGACTTGCGCTACACCATCTGACAAATTTAGTGCAGTTTCGAAGCTCTCTGCTAATCGTTGTGCGATGTCTTCTTTCACACGAACTCGGTCAACGACGGCTTCGATCGAGTGTTTTTTGTTCTTATCGAGTGCCGGAGCGTCGTCAAGATCAACCACCAAACCGTTGATGCGGGCGCGCACAAAACCGTTGCTAATCAGCTCTTGGAAGACATGTAAGTGTTCACCTTTACGCTCGCTAACAACAGGCGCCAAAACCATAATTCGCTGATCGGGCATGTTTTGGATCACCTGATCTACCATTTGACTCACGGTCTGCGCGTCCAGCGGCAAATCGTGGGTAGGGCAACGAGGTTCGCCGACTCTGGCAAAAAGCAGGCGTAGGTAGTCGTAGATCTCGGTAATGGTGCCCACGGTCGAGCGAGGGTTATGCGAGGTAGATTTCTGCTCAATGGAAATCGCTGGTGACAGGCCTTCGATTAAATCCACATCAGGCTTTTCCATCATGGACAGAAATTGCCTAGCGTAGGCTGATAGTGATTCAACGTAACGCCGCTGACCCTCCGCGTACAGCGTATCAAACGCTAACGACGACTTTCCCGAGCCAGACAGGCCGGTGATGATAACCAGTTTGTCTCTGGGAATATCGAGATCAATATTTTTGAGGTTGTGCGTGCGTGCACCACGGACAGCGATCGTATCCAAGGCCTAAATTCTCTAGCAGTTGAAGAGAATCAACATAGCGCTAACGTGCTTACGCAGCAAGCAAGCGCACCCACTGTAAGCCAGACACAAGTGGTAGTTCGCCAAATACTTTAAGACAAGTGGGCACTTTTCCGATTGGGTGGATTCTGGCTTTGCACTACACTAATAGCTCGACCATATTTTTCGGAGATAGGAATGGCAAGAGGCATTAACAAAGTCATGCTGATTGGCAATTTGGGGCGTGACCCAGAAACCCGCTATGCGCAAAACGGTAGCGCAGTAACTCGCTTCAGCATCGCCACCTCTGAGAGCTGGAAAGATCGAACCAGCGGGGAGCAACAAGAGCGAACCGAATGGCACAACGTGGTTTGTTTTGCTCGTCTGGCAGAGATCGCAGGTGAATATCTTCGCAAGGGCTCAAAAGTCTATATTGAAGGCAGCTTGCGTACTTCCAGTTGGGAGGCTAACGGTGAGAAAAAGTACCGAACAGAAATTAACGCTCGTGATCTGCAGATGCTAGACAGCCGCGGCAGTATGGGCGATGGCGGATTTGGCGGTCAATCCGCGCCGAACGAAGGTTTTGCCAGCCCGCCGAGTGGCTTCGACGCACCGCAACAGAATACAGGGGCCCGAGCTAATGCAGGAGCCGGGGGAGCTCCGAGCCTTTCAGACGACGATTTTGAGGACGATATTCCATTTTAGTCGGTACCGATCTTATTGGGCAACAATCCAGAACAAGGCCGCACCCAGTAGCAACCGGTACACGACGTAGGGTGTCATGCCAAATCGATCCAGCAACCGTATAAAAAAGTGAATGCTGAGATAAGCACTGATAAACGCAACCAGCGCACCAGCCGCAATCGGCGCGACAGCGACGGGTGAATCGGTCTTGATGAGGTCAACGGTGAGTAAAAGCTGAGCGCCGGCGATGGTAGGAATAGCGAGTAAGAAAGAAAATCTCGCCCCGGCAACTCTGCTCAGGCCAATCAACAAAGCCATCGTGATGGTAATACCCGATCGCGAAGTGCCAGGTATAAGCGCTAGGGTTTGGGCTGCGCCGATCCATATGGCATCTGCCCAAGTGACGGTAGAACGAGTCCCCGCGCGTTGATCGGCAATCCACAGCGCTGCGCCAAAAAGCATCGTGGTAGTTGCGATAACCGGTAGGGTTCGCAGACTGCTTTCAATGAAATCTTTGCCAGCCAAGCCAACGATAACAACGGGTAAAGTGGCGACGGCCAGTTTGCACACAAGATCCAAATGCGCATCGTACGTCGCTGTCTGGCCAAATGTTTCAGACCAGCCCACCGCTGCTATTAACTTAGGGAAACGGCCCACTGATGTCAGCATCGCCAACAAGTCATGTCTAAAGTAAGCGATCACCGCAATCAACGTGCCGAAATGCACGGCTACGTCAAATGCCAGTCCTTGATCTGGCCAATCGGTCAGCTGTGCGGGTAGAACCAGATGAGCGGAACTCGAAATAGGCAGGAATTCCGTTAACCCTTGAATTAGGCTCAAGACAATAACCTGTATCCAATCCATGCTCTGTCCTGTCGAATTGCCCGCAAAAGACGCGTAGAGCTTAACACCAGTAGGAACCCAAAAATGGAAGAAGAACGACAAGGCAATGAACACGCCGCTGCTGATGCTGTTAACGCAGTATGTGATGTATTCGAAATTCCCCTTTTTCCGTTGCGGACAGTCCTGTTCCCCGGTGGCACGCTGCCATTGCGAATTTTTGAACCGCGCTATGTCGACATGGTTCGTTGGTGCATGCGCGAGTCCCAGGGTTTTGGGGTAGTTCTGCTTCGGGAAGGATCTGATGTCATGGCCACTGCCGAAACGGGCCAACAAACCGGGGCGAGTATTTTTGATGTCGGCACCCAAGCCCACATCATAGATTTTAATCAGGCCGACAATGGCCTACTCGGCATCGTGGCCCAAGGTGGTGAAAAGTTCACCGTGCTTGAATGTCGTGCCGAGGCCGACGGGCTGATGCGCGCTTCGGTCCGCCGACAGCATGAACCAGCGGCGCCTCTAACGAGTGAATATGAAAATCTTGTCAGTGTGCTCCGTGAATTGTTGGCCCACCCCTTGGTTCAAGAGCTCGACCCGCAGGTAGACCTAAACGAGGATCGATCAGTCAGTCATCGCCTTGCTGATTTACTGCCCATAGAGCCAGAACTGAAGCAGTGGCTGTTGGAATTGGGTGACCCGGTGGAGCGACTACACGAGGTGCAAGAGATCATTAAGCAGATATCGAGCTAATCCCCTCGGCTTTTTCTTTGGACGTACCGCGATTTTCAACGGCAGCAGATAGTTGGGTGCGGCGCACGATTGTCTCTATACTAAGCTCATGACTACAGATATAGCCTCATACATCGCCGTCGTAGGCCGCAAAGCACGCGAGTCTTCACGCATTATTTCTAGCGCCAGTTCGGCGAGTAAATCTGACGCATTGAAGCAAATCGCCTCGGCCGTTGATTCGGCGCGCATGAGTATTTGCGAAGCCAACGCTATCGATATGGCCGCAGCCGAAAAAAACGGCATCGATCAACCGCTCATCGACCGGCTGCTGCTTAACGACAAAGGCATCGATCAGATGATCGAGGGTATTTTGCAGGTGGAAGCCTTGAAAGATCCCGTAGGGCAGTTGAGTGATTTCAGCTACCGCCCCACCGGAATTCAAATCGGCAAGATGCGTGTGCCTCTTGGCGTCATTGCAATGATTTATGAATCTCGCCCTAACGTCACCGTGGATGCGGCGAGTCTGTCGTTGAAATCGGGCAATGCTTGTATTTTACGCGGTGGATCAGAGGCCTTTCACTCCAATCAAGCCATTGCGAACTGTGTGACTAAGGGTCTCGATGCGGCAGGACTGCCAAG
>CAJWZG010000138.1 GCA_913049565.1 uncultured Gammaproteobacteria bacterium | reverse complement strand
ATCCCTGTTGGCAAGTCGCGGAAAACCACAGTCTAGAAATCAACGATGTCAGAAAATAACGTGTCACAAAACACCCAAGCAAAACCCAAGCCGTTAAGCACCTATCAACTGGCTTCTTATGGCGCACCCTCTTTACCTCTGTCCATGGTGGCATTACCTCTGGCGGTTTATCTTACGCCTGTCTATGCGGACTCGGCGGGTTTCGGGCTCAGCCTCGCCTTTGTTGGTCTCATGCTAGCGTTGTCTCGTGTATTCGACGGCATTACAGACCCGGTTATCGGTTTTTTATCCGACCGAGTTCGCACACGCTGGGGGCGACGGAAACCATTCGTGCTCATCGGTATGCCCATATTTATGCTGGGGGTTTGGCTGCTGTGGATTCCGCCTATCGAGTTTACCGAAGTCACTTGGTTGGGTATGACATTCAACACAGGCTACCCCTACCTGCTAGGTGTATTGGTCATTATGTATGTCGGAGCCACCATCAAGGATGTCCCCTATTCGGCGTGGGGGGCCGAACTTGCCCAGGGATACAACGAGCGAACATTGGTCATGAGTTGGAAAGAAGCTTTCACAGTTTCCGGCTCGCTTATTGGCGCCATGACCCCTGCTGTCATTGTGTTTTGGGGTTACACAAAACCAACAGATAACGTTTACTTTCTGACTATTGCGCTGCTTTTTGTGATGCCAATACTGATCTTCAATTTGCTTTATATTGTACCTGAGCACGAGGTCAAGGAGACAAATACCACCCGTTTGTCGTTGCGCGAAAGCTTCCGTTACGTTTGGTCAAATGAACCGTATCGCGTCTTAGTGATCATTTTTTTGTTTTCGACGATCGGCTCAGCGATGACTAATTCGCTCAGTTTTTTCTTTGTTAAGCACGTACTTCTCGCAGGCGATCTATATGGTTTTTATCTTGCCCCGTATTTCCTATCGCAGATTATCGCTATTCCACTTTGGTTCAAGCTGTCGGCCCGTATTGGCAAACATCGGGCCACCATGGTGGCTATTTTCTGGTATGCGCTGTGGTCATGTTTTATACCCCTTATCGCCATCTCGCCTCAGGTTTGGTTCGATGCATTTGAATTGAGCAAGGTTCTATCGTTCCTGCCTGATAGCTGGTTGATTGGCATGAACGCCCAGTTCGAGGGCATCCCAACAGGTAAATTTGCTTTCTTTATCGGGGTTATGTGCCTCAAAGGCAGCGCTATCGGAGCTCTTAGCGCTCTGCCATATGCGATGGCTGCCGATGTTATCGATTTAGATAGCGCAACCACGGGCAAACGTCAGGGTGGGGCCTACTTCAGCATTTGGACCATGACCCGGAAGCTCGCTTATGCACTGGGTTTAGTCGTTGGCACGACGGCGGCCACCATTGTCGGCTTCAACTCACTGGCCGACCCCATTGCGAATCCAAACAGCATGTACTCTTTGATCTGGCTCGCTTGCCTGTATTCTATTGTTCCGGCGATTTTTAAATTCGTAGCGGTGCCTATGCTGTGGCGCTATCCGTTGACCGAAGAAAAGCTGGAGGAAATCCAAAAGAAAATTGCGGCAGATAAACAGACTGCCGAGGCATGAGGCAAACCCGATGTTGAAACGCCACCACTCCCAGCATGTTGAAACCTGGCACCGTGAGGGTGCGGTCGTAATCGAAGACTTTTTCAACCCACGGGAGATTGAGCCAATCTACAACGACTATGTTCGTTTGTACGGTACTCAAGGGTCAGGCAACGGCGAAACGCTGGCCGTTGATACAGGTCAGCCCGCGGGTGCATTTCACCCAAAGCAATTCAAAAATCTTGAAACACTGCCGTACGAAGGCAGCGTGGAGATGAATCTGATCTCTCTGCACCCTTCACTCATAGCCCTCGCTGGTGACTTGTTGGGAGTTTCAAAAGTTGATCTTTATCAATCACATACATGGGCGAAGTTCACGGGCGAGGCAGACTACGAGCAGCCGTTTCATTGTGATTTCGGTAACCATACGCTCACCGTGCCCGCTCAGGACGCCGCCTCTCGCACGGTGAACTTCATTATCTACATCTCCAATGTGACCGACGCGTTGGGTGCCATGCACTATGTCTCGAAGACTGAGGCTGATGCAATTTTAGGATCAAGGGCGATTACCGCTCCTGTGGAGAAACAGATCGCACTCAAAGAATGCCAGCGTTCCGCTGCTGGTGCTGCCGGATCGATTGTCGCTTATGGCATCGATACGTTTCATCGTGGCACGAATATGACCGAACCACAGGGTCTGCGTTACACCATGACCGTCAGTTTCAAACGGGCAGATAACGCAAACATCGGTTATCACGTCTGGCAACATGCACTGGAGCGGCCCTGGCAGCATTTAATTAACCATGCAAGCCCAGACCAGCTCAGTTGCTTGGGTATCCCTCTCCCCGGCGATGCGTTTTGGACGCCACTTACCCTAGCGCAGAGCCAAACTCGTTGGCCGGATTGGGATATGCGGCCTTACGAGCTAGCTATGCAGGATTTCAGTTAAACCGATACCCTGCCAGCGGAGTTACTTGAAGTCGGCTGCGCTGTGACGCTCTACCACCCGCGTTTCTTCTGGCCCCCAAGGACGATTCACACGCCGACCTCGATCAACCGCCGGGCGAGCTTGAATCTGGTTTGCCCAGCGCACGACATGGGTATAGGAAGCCGCTTCAATGAACTCCTCAGAGCTGTAGAGATTATTGATGACCAGTTGGCCGTACCAAGAATAGTTGGCTATATCCGCAATCGTGTATTCGTCACCGCACAGGAATTCACGTTCCGCCAAGGTACGGTTCAACACATCTAGCTGTCGTTTTACTTCCATGGTGAAACGATCTATCGGGTACTGCATCTTATACGGCGCATAAGCGTAGAAGTGTCCGAAACCCCCACCAAGATAGGGAGCACTGCCCATCTGCCAAAACAACCACGACATGCATTCTGCTCTGGCTGATGCCTCGGTTGGCAGAAAAGCTCCGAATTTCTCAGCCAGATAAACCATGATGGCTCCGGATTCAAACACCCGGGTGGGTGTTGGGGTGCTCAAGTCGAGCAGCGCGGGGATCTTTGAGTTGGGATTGATGTCAACAAAATCACTGCCGAACTGCTGTCCTTCACCGATATTGATCGTATACGCGTCGTATTCCGCACCGCTGTGGCCAAGGTCCAACAGCTCTTCGAGCAACGCCGTTACCTTGACACCGTTTGGGGTTGCTAATGAATAAAGCTGAAGCGGGTTATCGCCGCGAGGCAACTCTTTGTCATGGGTTGCGCCAGCGATAGGCCGATTAATGTTCGCAAAACGCCCTCCGCTTTCGGCATCCCAAGTCCAAACATTGGGCGGAACGTATTCGTCTGTCGGGCCTTGATTGTCATCGCTCATAGTTTTTCCTCGTTTGTCCTGATTCCCTATTGTCGCACCAGTATGTCATGCGTTGGACTCCGGCGGCTCAACTTCTACTAGGTAAGCTCAGCTACATGCCGCATCGCGTCGGTGCCCCGCGTGCCGCATCGTCCGCAGCAATCAATGCATCCGCCATTGCCTCCAGCATCTCACCTCGAGCTATGTGATTCCCTGCGGTCAAGTCCGTCATTTCATCGGGGTCTGCTGCCAAGTCAAACAACTGCTCCTCGCCCTTCGCATTGCGCGTGTATCGATACTGAGGCGTGATTACGGTGCGGGTTTTCGCTGGTATGGGCGTGAGTCTCGCGGTGATAGAGGCGATATCATCTTCAATCAACACATGATCACGGACCGTGGCAGACGCACTGTGCAGCATCGGCACCAGACTGTGGCCTTGAATACCGTCGTAACCGGGTAGATTGCAAAGCGCTAATATCGTCGGAGCGAGGTCTATGCTGGACGACAATCCTTGAGTTCGTTGCGACTGCAGCCCGGGGGCATTGATTACCAAGGGGACCTGAAGCGTTCCTCGGTAATGCATAAAGCCTTTCAAAAACAGGCCATGGTCGCCCATCATATCGCCGTGATCACTAGTAAAAATGATGATCGTATTATCTCGAATACCATGCTCATCCAATTGCCGTAATATGTGCCCTACGCCGTCATCGACCATCTCGATCATACCGTAGGTTGCTGCAATCGCCTGACCTAGCAGTTGATCGCTGCCATATCCGCAGGGCGCTACCCAATCGCGTTGATCGGCCGGATGGATGTTCTGAAAGATTTTTAGGTGCTCTGGTGCCCCGTCAAGCGGGTCGTTTCTCGACTGCGGCAATGGCATGTCGTGCGGATTGTGGCGTTGGAACCACGGTGCCGGGGGGCAAACGGGGTGATGTGGATCTGGATATGAGCACATCGCCATCCACGGTTCGTTTTTTTCGTCGCATCTACGGATAAAATCTTGGGTACGCGCCGTGACGAAGCGAGTTGAATGAAAACGCTCTTCGTACGGTGCCTCATAGATTTGCCACCATTCTTCACTACGCTTTTGCCCTCGCGCACTCTTATCGTGGGGCGTCAGCAGGTCTTTTCGCTTCGCGCCATTGGCAAGTGCCCAATGCAGGTGATGGCCAGTGACACGGGCTCCGTGATCGATAGAGAGTTCAATCTTCTCGAAACCATAAAAATCTTCAGGGTCTTCTGAGAACCCATCCAAATAACGCTCGAAGTGCTCGTAGGCATCCCAGCCTTTAGGAGCGCTATCAAGTACTGCACCCTCACCACGGTAATCGACAACGGCGTTTCTACTCATACCATGCTGAAGGTGAGATTTACCAAGCAACGCCGTGCGATAGCCGTCTGCTCGGAGCTGCCGAACAAAGGTGTTCGCATACCATTCCAGCGATCGATCGTTAAAAATTACTCCATGGGCCGTCGGCATTCGGCCGGTCAAAATAGTCGCACGATTCGGCATGCAAACAGGATTTGATACCCAAGCATTATCAAAAACACAGCCCGAGGAAGCGAGGCTGTCAAGATTGGGGGTTCTAACTACTTTGTTCCCCATAAAGCCAACATGATCGGCTCGCTGTTGGTCGGTCATGATGAACAGAATGTTGGGTTTCGTGGTCATGTCCTCTCCCGGTAACAATGCAAGCAGTGTGCGAGAGCGAGTGGCGCTAGGTCAATGGCGTAGGGTGAAGATAGGACAGAACACTCAATCGATGAGATTTGGCTGCTATTTTAAAGCGAAACGCATGAACTCCTGACGCTGCACCCTTACGGCCAATACTTCGGAGGTTGGCCGATCGACGCTTTTATTCAAACCTGCAGGCAGGCCAGCCTGTGTCACCAGGGCATTAGCCCTAGCCAGCATCGCTGCCGAGGAAAGCTCTTTGCTGCGCGCAGCCAAGGTTTCTCTCAATCCTTTACCGTTCAGGTTTTGCCCGCTCTCCCGGACGAGCAGCCCTCCGGCGTCAAGGGCCTCGTATGTGCCACGGCCAACCACAGCTTTAGGTGCACCCAATTTGACGCGGTTGGAGCTGACTTCAGCAGTGTTGGTGACAGTATTGGCGACGATCGGTATGGACATATGGTGCGGGCAGCGCTTCAGAGAGCCAAAGTTTAGCCGATTTACCCTATAAGCGCTTCTTTAATCGGCAACACTCTGCCTCCGTTAGGTGACTCCCTAGCACAGCCAAAGCAAAGCCATAAACGCTCTGTACCGCGGCCTACCAGCCGGATCGACCGGGCTCGCCTTTATACGGGCCAATGATTTCATCGGTGATCCAGCCTCCATAGAAGCCCCCAGCTTGAGGCCGAACAAGTTTGCCAGCCACCACGCAGCGACACTGCGCTGGGTAGAACGAATACCAGCCACCCAGTTGCGCAAATGCCAGTGTTGGCTTTGGATAGCGCCAAGCCAATTGCTTGCCTCGATAACCGAAATATTCGGCTTCCCCCTTCCATTCGCAATACGAACGCCCCTCTACGCGATCTAGCTCGATCTGCAGAGCCTCAGCCGGCAGATAGAACGTTGGTGGGCTTGCGGTCTCCAGCACGCGCACGGCCATCGAGGTGCTGGCGAGTAAAGTATCGTCCTCGGCATACACCTCGACCTTGCGAACATCGGGCACCAGAGCCGGCGGCCGGGGATAGTCCCAAACAGACTCTTCCCCCGGCCCGGGCTCTTTGGCGAAGTCAGGGCGCTGTTGGCCGGTAAACTGCCAGCCATAGGTGTTCGGTTTATCGCTCATGGGACTACGTTCCTAACTAATCGACGTTTTGGAATTTTTCACGCAGCACAGGTTTTACCTTGGCCACGGCAAGAAGTGACTCCACACAATCTCTAACTGATTCGTCCAGCGAACGAAAGGTCATTCCCGTAACCTCGCGGATGCGATCGTTGCGCAGCTCACACTGTGCCCATATTGATCGCATCTCTGCCTCTCGGGCTTGAATTCTTTCAGGAAAGTTGTCAGTTACCAACGGGGTTGCGTGACCGAGTTCCGGTAGCAGTCGATCGATGGACGCGCAGATATCTTCGACATTACGCGTATCTGTCGACCAAGCGATATAGCGTTCACCGTTTTTAACGTTCACATTTTCTAGCAGGCGAATGTGGCAGTCGGCGTCGTCTCGCACATCCACGGTCATCCAAGGTCGGTAGGCGCCATTTTGGTAGTACTTGCCGCGCAGCATCATTTCAATATTGTGCTGCCATGGCCCCATATCTTTCTGATGCGCGGACAGAATGGGTCCCACATTATCTGCTGGGCATACCCTGATACAGTCCCAACCGCCGTGGACTTGCGCCGCGTCGGTAAACAAACGCTCCAGTTCAACCTTACCCATCGAGTACCCTTGGCCGCGCTGTGGCGTGCGTTTTGGGTTTTCCTCATCTGGATAGCGATCCTCATAGAAAACCGGGCGTCTCACCAATTCTTGAAGATCGGCTTCGGAGATAATGGCTGCGATACTGGATGTGACGATTACCCTGTTAACAGTTCCGGACTGATTGATGCTAGCAATGACATGCTCACATACCCCTCGAATGTAATCTTGATCCTCGTAGCTGCTCACATGAGAGACGTGACAAACGCCTTGGCAGCCCGCGAATATGTCATCAAAGCATCCTGCTTCATCGAGGTTAGCTGAATGCAGGGTTAAACGACCAGAGGCGTATCCGGGCATATGGCGCAAAAAATCTGTCTTGCGGCCGTCGGCCACATCACGCACACAGGCTCTAACTCGATAACCTTTGTTCAGTAATTTTTTAACAACCCAGCCGCCGATAAAGCCTGCAGCGCCGGTCACCGCAACGGTACTGCCGCGTGGAATTGGTGCCATTGTGTACTCCCCCTCAAAATACGTTCAACTAGAATAGCCCAAGCCACATTGGCTCACTAGGCACAGAATGAGCTTCGTCTCAAAGACATTTCGTTGACAGCCGCTTTTATATTATTGTAATGGCCGAGACAGCGGGCAAAAGTATACCGCGACAACTTGCGTCGAAGGGACGTCGAGCATCTGCACAAACAAAGGCTGAGTAAAACAAGCTCAACAAAGCGAAATCAAGAAAAGGAACAGAACGATGAGCAAAAAAGTCGATTGGTATTATTTTCGCGGCGGATGAACTAGCTGTACTCGAGCATCCAAGTTTT
>CAJWZG010000137.1 GCA_913049565.1 uncultured Gammaproteobacteria bacterium | reverse complement strand
AACTTTCCCGCAGCCGCGTCGTTTACCAAAGCGAACCGATTCGCGATGAGGCCGGCGGCGATAACCGTTGATTGATCGCGTGCCTCGGCGATGTCGGTATCAAGTAGGTTCGCAGCAAAGCACCAATCATCCGCAAAAGCGGTCTTTTTATTGTCCCCTTGTATCACGGACACCGCCTGTTCTAGTGCTTCTACTCTGCATTTCGAAAACATTGCGTAAGGCTTGAGGAAGGCGGCAAGCGTGCTCGCTACCGATTGGTGGACGATCAGAAAAATATGCGCGTCGTCACCCAAGGCCCAGCCGTTTGCAATGACGCGACCCTTGAGGTTGCACACTGTCATCGGCGTGGGCGCGTTTTTCTCAATGCGGTCGCTATTGCAGGTAAGATAGCCTTGGAGAAATGTTTTCACCGCTTGACCTTCGAGGCTGACGATTTGTGCGTCTGACCATGTGTTCAAGTGTCATACCCGTCTTAGAGATGAAGTGGGGGAGATTGCCTGATTGCCTCCTACAAAAGCAATAACCTGAGAGAGATTCGTGATACCTGTTGATTTAAAGCACATTTACTGGCGCAGTCGCCGCGGCTTGACCGAACTGGAACTAAAGCTGGTGCCGTTCGTGCGAGATTGTTTTCACGACCTTTCAGACGAAGAGAAAGACCTCTATGAGCAGTTGCTGGATTGGGAAGACGTGGATCTATACGACCTGCTGCAGGGCCGCATTACGGCTAAAGATCCATTGGTCGAAGGCCTAATTGAGAAAATCATCCGCTACGACGGCGTACTCTAATCTATTGCACCTGACACCGGGACGGCTCAGGCAGGCCAGTATTGCCGTGCGGTCGGTTATCAGTTGCTTTGGGCTTTTTAAGTTTTTAGGTCTTTAGGTCTTACGGGCATAGGTCTTGGCTGTGTTTACGTCACATCTTTCCTGACAGACTGTTGGCGAGCCCGATCACAAACACTCGTTTTACCGCATCTGCATAGTGCTAGCCAAACCGCGCTGCCTGACGCACCCGTGCCAGAACCTTCAGTCAATTCGGCGCGGCAACCAATAATCGGATTCCCTCTGCGCTGCTGGCTGTGCCTTTGGTGCGTGGGGTTACCTCAACCCGACGAGCGAATGGCGTGGCTGTTCATTGATGAGGTGTCGGCATCGGTCTTCGCCGACCTACTTCGCCGACTTTTGCAAGGCGTTTACTGATGGCGAGAGCGGTTGTTATCGAGCCGACTGCTGTGACGCAGGTTCCATGATTATGCTATCGAGGCTGCCTGGCGATAGAATAGTATCGGCGGATTGCTCTGCCAGCTCCGGATAGTCCATGTTGTAGTTCAGGCCTCGACTCTCTTTGCGCTTTAGCGCACTGCGCACAATCAGGTCAGCAACATGCAGCAAATTACGCAGCTCGATCAGATCGTTGGTGACACGGTAGGTGGAGTAATAGTCCTGTATTTCCTGTTTGAGCAGTTCAATGCGCCGGTGCGCGCGCATCAGCCGTTTGTCCGTTCGCACGATACCAACGTAGTCCCACATGAATCGTCGTAGCTCGTCCCAGTTATGGGCGATGATTATCGACTCGTCCGAATCGGTTACCTTGGATTCATCCCACTTAGGGATGTAGGGAAATGTCTGGGGTTTTTCTAGCGCGCCGATGATTTTTTTCGCAGCGCGATGCCCATACACCAAACACTCCAATAGTGAGTTGCTGGCCAGACGGTTGGCTCCATGCAGCCCGGTACAGCTGACCTCACCGATGGCATATAAATTCGGCACATCGGTGCGTCCGTGCTCGTCAACGACCACGCCGCCGCAGGTGTAATGGGCGGCAGGTACAACTGGAATCGGTTCCTTGGTGATATCGATGCCAAGCTCTGCGCACTTATGCGCGATATTCGGGAAGTGGCCGCGAATAAAATCCTCTGCCATATGGCTGATGTCGAGGTATACACAGTCAGCGCCGATGCGCTTCATCTCATGGTCGATAGCCCGAGCGACAATATCTCTGGGTGCTAGTTCCTTGCGCTGATCGAAGCGCTGCATAAAACGCTGCCCGTTCGGTAGACGCAGCACGCCGCCTTCCCCGCGTACCGCCTCGGAGATGAGGAATGACCCTGCATGAGGGTGGTACAGGCAAGTAGGGTGGAATTGATTGAACTCCATGTTCGCAACTCGGCACCCGGCTCGCCAAGCCATCGCAATACCATCGCCAGTAGAGCTGTCAGGGTTGCTGGTGTACAAGTAAACCTTGCTAGCGCCGCCTGTGGCCAAAATCACAAAGCGCGATTGAAAGACCTCCACACGCCCGTTGCTGCGGTTGAGCACATAGGCGCCAGCGCAGCGGCTATGATGACGGCCGAGCGCTGAAAGATTGATCAAATCAATGGCGACTCGGTCGTTAAAGAGTTCGATGTTGCCGTTGTCCAGCACCTGATCAGTAAGGGTTTGAGTAATCGCCTTACCCGTGGCATCTGCGACATGTACCACACGCCGATAGGAATGGCCGCCTTCACGAGTGAGATGTAAGGCATTGCCTTCGGTATCAAAGTCGACACCCCATTCGGCAAGCTGGGTTATTGCTTCGGGTGCAGCACTAACGGTTGCACGAACCACTTCCGGGTCGCACAAGCCCGCACCGGCATCCAGCGTGTCTTTGATGTGATCATCGAAACTGTCCTCTGGATCGGTTACCGCAGCAACACCACCTTGGGCCCAGTGAGAGGAGCCACTGGTGATATCGCCTTTGCAGAGTACGGTAACCCGGGCGCGTTTCGACAGCGTGAGTGCAGCTGAAAGCCCAGCGGCACCGCCGCCGATAATCAAAACATCTGTGGTAAAGCGTTGCGACATACAGATAGCTAACGATAAATGAGAGAAACGAGTATAGCGCGCGAATAGGCTGCTGAGTCTCGCGACTTTCGATGGGAGATAAAAGTTTGTTCGACTCCCGTCGGGCCACTTTTGTATGCAGAGAGAATGGCTGCGTTTCGAGCCAGCTAAAGTAGACAAACAAACTCAAGAAACTTGGTGACTGGTTTGGTCTAACACGCGCCTTCAACGTTAAGGGCTAGCTTTACCTCGCTGGTTGCAACCCGTAGAGGGTCTTGAGACGAAACTTTCGGGAAATATTTGGTTACAAAATATGCTCTTATCTAGCTTACGCGGCTAAGCTAATGACCATATAGTGAAGGCGTGTTAAGAGTAATAGTCCTTTTCGATGAGTCGTCTCACTCGGCCAGTTTTAGTTGTGTCCAACCAGCAGCGAATCAAAGTTCTTCCTGCTAGTTCCGCCTGTCAGTCTTGCCCTTCGCCTTGCCACGCTGCGGAGGCTGCTCCCGCAGAAGCTGTGCTCAGTGAGATCTCGTTGCCCTCTGACGTGCTCAACCGCCTTGCGCTGGCTTTTTTTGGCCTGCCATTGGTTGTGCTCGGCGTGGTGATTTGTTTGGTTCAAGACTTATCCGGTCACAGCACTCTGCCGTTGGTATTGCTTCTCGCTCTGGCTACAGCTTGCGCGCTGGGTGGTGTGCTGGCGAAAAAGAGTTTGCCGGAAGTAGAACGCGCCTTGAAAGCGTCTGGTGTGAGACCCACTATTACCGGGGTATAGAATTAAACTGCGGTAAGGCAGATTGGCATCATCGCATTGGTGCTTCGAGCCCGCTAAGACCAACCCTTTCGTATACCGAAGCAGAATAGGAGCTCCCCATGGGTTCACGCAATCTCATTCAGGCAAGAAAGATCTCAGAGCGGGCCTCTGCTCACTCACTTGCGGGTGCGTGGTTAATGCTGTCAGCGCTTTGGCTGGGTTTAAGCGCTTCGGCTTTGGCAGATTTGCCTGATTTTACAAAGCTGGTAAAGAACAACGAAGCGGCGGTGGTAAACATCAGCACTGTTGGCGAGCAGACAAGTAAGCAAAATTCGACAGCGCCAAAAGATCCTCGCTTGGAGGAATTCCATCGTTTCTTCGGTCCGCCTAACGGTCGCGGCGCGCCTCGCAACGGTCGCCCATCCAATCCACGTCGTTCTCTGGGCAGCGGTTTCATTATCGAAGAGGACGGTTTTATTCTCACCAACCACCATGTGGTGGATGGAGCGGCCGAAATTATCGTGCGCATGAGCGATCGCACGGAATACGAGGCGACACTTATTGGCAGCGACCAGCGGTCTGATCTCGCCTTACTGAAAATCGAAGCCGATAAAGATTTGCCGGTTCTGAAAATGGGCAATTTCGATGACGTCGAGGTTGGCCAATGGGTATTGGCGATCGGATCGCCGTTCGGATTCGACTACTCTGTGACCGCTGGTATTGTCAGCGCCAAGGGGCGCAGCTTGAACACTCGTCAAACCGGCGACTACGTACCCTTCATACAAACCGATGTGGCGATTAACCCGGGTAACTCAGGTGGGCCGCTGTTTAACCTTGACGGTGAAGTCATCGGTATCAATGCTCAAATTTACTCTAATTCAGGTGGTTTCATGGGTGTCAGCTTTGCGATTCCCATCGATATTGCCATGGGCGTCGTCGACCAACTGAAAGATAGCGGCCGGGTCGCCCGGGGCTGGCTGGGGGTCGAGATTATGGAACTCACGAAGGATCTAGCTGAAGGTTTCGGGCTCGATCGACCTCGTGGTGCTCTGATCGCGCGTGTGATGGAAGGCAGCCCGGCAGAAGCTGGTGGTATTGAAGACGAAGACATCGTTATTCGATTTAACGGCGAGGAAATAACGCGGGCAGGCGAACTCCCCCATTGGGTAGGCCGGTCCCCGGTGGGTGAGCCATCGGAAGTGGTAGTGTTTCGCGGTGGTAAGGAAGTGACCTTGGAGGTGGTGTTGGGTGAGCTTCCTGAAAACTCCATAGTGGCTTCTCGTGGCGGGTCGGGTTCGAGTCAACAATCCGCCTTGGGGGTCACCGTGCGAGATCTCAACGCTGCGCAACTGAGTGAGCTCGGGATAGATGCGGGTGCCGAGGTCGTCTCGGCAACAGGTATCGCGGAGAAAGCTGGCCTCAGAGCCGGAGACGTCATACTGCGGATGAAAGGCAAAGTGATCGACGATGCGGCAACCGTAGTCGAGGTGGCAGAATCCGCAAAAGCGGGGGACGTGATTCCTGTCTTAGTGCTGCGTAAGCAGGGCAACAGTGTGCGCCGCAGTTATATAACACTGCGGGTGTCCGACGAGGACTGAACGCCAGCGCCAGCACCAACTGTTCACCAAAAGCTTGCCCGGGTCGGATAACTCTCCGACTTGGGTAAAAGCGACACCAACGTTGCTATATAGCCAGAGCGGTATGGGATAAACTCCTCCTCTTCCTAAAGGAGATGCCGCCGCGTGGCAGACAACCAGCACATTCGCAATTTCTCGATTATCGCGCATATCGATCACGGCAAGTCGACTCTGGCCGATCGCTTTATTCAGCGTTGTGGCGGGTTGTCGGATCGAGAGATGGAAGCGCAGGTACTCGACTCTATGGACCTTGAGCGCGAACGCGGGATTACCATCAAAGCTCAGTGCGTAACCCTGCATTACAATCACAGCGATGGGCAAACCTATCAGCTCAATTTTATTGATACTCCTGGCCATGTGGATTTCAGCTACGAGGTGTCTCGGTCATTAGCGGCCTGCGAGGGTGCGTTACTGGTCGTGGATGCGGCACAGGGGGTCGAAGCGCAAAGCGTGGCAAATTGCTACACCGCTATCGAGCAAGGTTTGGAAGTATTGCCGGTACTCAACAAAATTGATCTTCCTCAGGCAGAGCCAGAGCGAGTTGCTGGGGAAATAGAAGATATTATTGGCCTCGACGTCACGGATATCGTCTCCTGTAGTGCCAAGACCGGCGTGGGCGTCGATGAACTGTTAGGTCACTTGGTCGAAACTATTCCGCCGCCTGAAGGTAGTGACGAAGAAGACTTGCAGGCGTTGATCATCGATTCTTGGTTCGATAACTATCTTGGTATTGTTTCGTTGGTGCGGGTTGTCCAAGGGCGCCTGAACAAAGGAGACAAGATTCTCATCAAGTCGACCAAGAAGGTGCATACCATTGATCAACTTGGACGCTTCACACCCAAACGCAAGCCGGATACCAGCTTAGGTGCTGGTGAGGTTGGTTACTTGGTGGCGGGAATCAAAGAGATAACTGGTGCGCCGGTGGGTGATACCTTGGTCAGTGCTAAAACGCCCGATGTCGAGCAGCTACCAGGGTTCGCGCGAGTTAAGCCCCAAGTCTATGCTGGTTTGTTTCCAGTGCACTCGGAAGATTTTGAGACGTTCCGCGAGGCGCTGGAAAAGTTGGTGCTCAACGATGCATCGCTGTTTTATGAACCCGAATCATCGGATGCTCTAGGCTTTGGTTTTCGCTGCGGTTTCTTGGGAATGCTGCATATGGAAATCGTGCAGGAGCGGCTTGAACGCGAGTACAACCTCGATCTGATTACATCCGCGCCAACAGTAGTCTACGAGGTGGTGCAGGTTGACGGCAAAGTCATGCAGGTCGACAACCCTTCGCGCTTACCCAACAACTTTAAAGAGATGCGCGAGCCCATTGCCGACGTCAATATTCTGGTACCGCAAGACTATGTCGGTAATGTGATGTCGCTGTGCGTCGAGCGTCGCGGGGTGCAAAAAAATCTGCACTTTTCGCAAGGTCAGGTGTCGATGCAGTGGGAAATGCCGATGAACGAAGTTGTGATGGATTTCTTTGATCGCCTTAAATCCGTCAGCAGAGGCTTCGCCTCGTTAGATTACGGTTTTGTGCGTTTTGAGGCAGCAAAACTGGTGAAACTCGATATGCTAATTAACGGCGATAAAGTCGATGCGCTAGCGAGTATTGTGCATCGCGATCAGGCCCAGAGTCGCGGGCGCGCTTTAGCAGAGAAAATGAAAGAACTGATTCCTCGGCAAATGTTCGACGTCGCACTTCAGGCGGCTATCGGCGGTCAAGTTGTTGCCCGGCAGACGGTCAAAGCTTTGCGGAAAAATGTCACGGCCAAGTGCTATGGAGGCGATATTACGCGCAAAAAGAAGCTGCTGGAGAAGCAGAAAGAGGGCAAGAAGCGAATGAAGCAGTTGGGCCAGGTCGAGATTCCTCAAGAGGCTTTCTTGGCGGCGCTTAAAGTCGAGCGTTAGAACGAACCGATCTTTATGGACATAGATCTACCCTATTACCTGTTTTGGGCGGCTGTGGTTTCTGGCGGAATTTGGGCTGTGGATGCTTGGTTTTTCAAACCAGCGCGCGTGGCGAAAACGCCGGCGAATATGGCGGTGGAGGAGCCCGTATTGGTGGAATACGCCCGTTCGTTCTTTCCCATCTTTGCTGTTGTGTTTCTGCTTCGTAGCTTTGTTGCCGAACCCTATCAAATACCCTCCGAATCCATGGTGCCGACGCTCGAGGTAGGGGACTTTATTCTGGTCGACAAGTACGCCTATGGCTTAAAGATGCCGGTGCTGAATATAAGGCTTACCGAAGGGGAAAAACCTGCGCGAGGCGATGTAATGGTCTTTATTCCGCCGCACGATCCCCGATATTTTATTAAACGCGTGATCGGTATCCCCGGCGACACCGTGCGCTACGAGAACAAGAGGCTGACCATTAACGGCCAGCGCTTA
>CAJWZG010000136.1 GCA_913049565.1 uncultured Gammaproteobacteria bacterium | reverse complement strand
ATATAGCGGGTATCGCGGCGATTATGAGCTCGGTTTACTCCTGTAGACATGTGATTCAGTTGCCGAACTTCAGTGCCGAGCGGTGGATCGAGCTGGCGCGTCAGCATAATGTGACAACCGCATTTGTGGTGCCGACGATGCTGGCGCGGATTGTTGAAACTCTGGAAGCCCAAGGGGCGACGACAGCAGATATGCCGTATCTCAACAGTCTTGCGTATGGCGGTGGCAAGATGCCGTTGAGCGTAATTGAGAAGGCGATGACACTGTTCCCAAATACAGACTTTTCCAATGCCTATGGTTTGACCGAGACCAGTTCAACGATTTGTGTGTTGGGCCCCGATGCTCACCGCGAGGCAGTGGCTAGCACTACCGCGACAGGCCGCCGTCGCTTGGTATCTGTAGGGCAAGCGCTGCCCGGCGTAGAGATCGAGATCCGCGATGACGAGGGTCAGGTGCTGGGTGCTGGCGAACGCGGCGAAATCTATGTACGTGGCGAGCAAGTTTCCGGCGAGTATGAGGGGAAAGGCTCCGTTGTGGACGCCGAAGGTTGGTTCCCAACTCGTGATGCGGGCAGCATGGATGGGGAGGGGTATTTATTTCTTGAGGGTCGTGCAGATGATGTGATTGTGCGCGGCGGTGAAAATTTGTCGCCGGGCGAGATAGAGGACGTGCTGTTAACGCACTCTGCGGTTGCAGATGCCGCGGTGGTCGGTGTTCCCGACGATCAATGGGGTGAAGCCGTCGCAGCTGCGGTTGTGGCGAAGGCTGGCGCAGATATTGATATGCAGGCACTCAAAGATTGGGTCAAAGAACAGCTGCGAAGCTCTCGCGTACCCGCGCACATGGAAGTATGGGCAGAGCTTCCCTACAACGAGACAGGCAAGCTGCTGCGACGTGTGGTGAAAGCATCCTTCCTCGAGCAGCTCTGATTTAAACCCTTATTCGACAGCGTCTACTAACCCCCATTGATGGGCCAATCCGGCGTCAATGGGCTGCCCGCTAAGAGCTAGCAGAGCCGTTCGCTGCCGACCAATGCGGCGCGGCATGCTTACGGTTCCACCCGCTCCGGGCACTAAACCAAACCCAACCTCGGGCAGTGCGAAGGTAGTACCTTGAGCTGCTATCAAATGACCTGCAAAGGCCGTCATTTCGATCCCTGCCCCGATGCAGGCACCGTGCAGATGGGCAATAGTTTTGTCGCAGACGCCGTAGATCAATCGTCCGGGAGACCGGGTGGTTCGGGTCACATGCGCTAATGCTGCATCGCGTGCTTGACCAAACTCGTACAAATCGCCTCCAGCGCAGAATGAGGGTCCTGTGCCGCGCAAAGTGACTTTGCTAATTGCGCTATCTGACGAGGCGAGTTGCAGTGCTTGTGTTAATCCGTCGCGCATGGCAGCGGAAAAAGCGTTGTGTTTCGCCGGGCGGTTCAAGCTGATTGTCAGGTGCCCATCGTCTCGCTGCATCAGTACAGTCGGTTCTTTATCCTCGCTGGGATCACCGGAGGTGCCTCTTGATCGAAGCCAATCAAGAAACTCAGAGCCGTGTTGTAAGCTGCTATATGCCAAGGACTCCGCGATAAGCGCTTGCTCAACAGTCAGGTCTTGGCTCTGCCGCAAAAGCTGAATCAGTGTGGTGCTGGCCACCGGGTTGGCGGCGAGATTGGTGAGTGCAGTATCTAACAAGAATTCGGGGGTGTTGGTATCGGCAACAACGTCAATGAAAGGTAATAGGGTCTTTACCTGGGAAGGAAGCGTCATAACAGCGCCTTCGTACAGCCCAATAATCACCGTCGTCGGTCGCCAGCAGGCAGCAGCAGCGATTGGCAGATCTCGGGCGGAAACGCTATGAGAATTGAGATCTATGGCGAGATAGTTGAACCCGCTGACAACGCTGCGTTCTTCAGCCAACATGGGGTTTTGCAGCAACTGGCAAAACGTATCCAACGAAATGACGTTAGCGGTGAGAAATTTCGAAGCATTCGACATGGCACTGAGTATACCTGCCGATGAACTCAGTGCCTGCGTCGATCACGGACTTAACGGTATTGCCAAATACTGTCCGGCGGCGGTACTCCCAACGGCGCAGTGGGTGCTGTCTGCTAGAGCACAAGAATTGGGTATTGGCCCCGAAGGGCTGCGATCGGCTAACGGCAGCTGCGAGTTGATACGTTGTTTAGATGGTTGGCTCGCTCTTAATCTTGCCCGTGAAACCGACTGGCAATTGCTTAACGCATGGCTCGAGACAGATGCAATCTTGTCATCATGGCAAGCAGTGAGAGGGATTCTGGCCGGCCGACTTAGCTTGCCGCTTCAGGAACGCGGGCGAGAGATGGGGTTGCCTTTAGCCCGCCTCGAGTCTGATGCGGTGCTTCCGCGGTCCAAGGCAAACCCTCTAAGCCTTGATCTTGCGATGGCGCTTGATCATCGGCCTTCGCTTCCTCGCTCACTCGCCGAGGCCAAGGTTGTAGACCTTTCAGCGCTGTGGGCGGGCCCGCTTTGCGCTCACCTGCTACAACGCTGTGGTGCGCAGGTCACGACAGTGAGCAGCCCTCACCGACCCGATGGGGCACAAGCAGGCAGTCCGACACTTTATGAACAATTACACCTTGGACACGAGTTGCTGCAGTTGGATTTCAATGACTCAGAGCAACGACAGGTATTGGCTGAGCTGTTGAGAGGAGCAGATGTGGTGATCGAAGCGTCTCGACCGCGCGCCCTTCATGCCTTGGGCTTAGACCGTCAAGCCTTGTCTATTAATCAACCGCAAATTTGGCTGTCTATCACGGCTTACGGACGAACCCCTCCGGCTGATCAATGGGTTGGGTTTGGTGACGATGTTGCCGTGAGCGCTGGCTTGGTGGCCTGGGATAGGGTCGGTCAGCCGAGTTTTGTTGGTGACGCCCTTGCGGATCCATTGACCGGAGTTTATTCAGCTTTGGCGGTGATCGACGCCATGGCCCGAGGCAACAGCGGATTGTTGGATTTTTCCATGGCCGCACTGGCGCAACAGTGCCGGCAAAAAATAGTAAGAGCAGGCAATAGCGTAACGTGTCCGCTGGAGGCTGCGGCAACATGTTAATCAAAAACGCTCAAATTAACCGGCGACGGGTGGACTTGCGGGTGGGCCAAACCGTCGATGCCGTAGCGACCGAGCTTGCGGCTCAACCCGGCGAGGCGGAAATCGACGTTGGTGGCGGCGAAGTGCTGCCCGGCCTGCATGATCATCATATTCATGTGTTCGCAGCAGCGGCCTCTTATGAGTCGGTGGATTGCAATGTCGGTGCTGCAAGCCAAGGGCACTGTCGAAGTGAACTCGAAGCGCGTCTTAAGGCGGCATCGGGTGACGGGTGGATTCGAGGTGTTGATTATCAAGAACAACAGCTCGGTGACCTAGACCGCTGGGCGCTAGATGAGTTGTGCGACAGCAGGCCTATCCGCATTCAACACCGCAGCGGCAAGATTTGGGTCTGCAATTCATTGGCGTTGAATGAACTGGGTCTCAGCGATTCAGATCAGATCGACGGAGTT
Organism: uncultured Gammaproteobacteria bacterium; assembly: GCA_913049565.1. Next base: position 4,096 of record CAJWZG010000136.1, on the reverse strand, counting down.
GAGCGTAGCAAGAGTGGTGTGCTGTCGGGGCGAATCATTCGTAACGACGGTCTGATACTTCAGCGTATGCGAGCGGCGAAGGCGACCTATCAGCCAGACATCGGAGCTTTTTCTCGACAACTCGCCAGTCTCGGCATTGTAGGCGTTACTGATACATCAGCGCGTAACAATCTCGATACGCTCGCGAACTTTGAACAAATGCGGTGCAATGGCGTACTACTCCAACGGGTGAGCTTAATGGGCGGCGATTGCCTAGATAGCGGCTATCTGAAAATTTTGCTGGACGACGATCGGTTGCCGCCACTTGAACAGCTGGTGACTCGTATCAATGCGGCACGAAGCAAAGGGCGCAATGTTGCTTTTCACTGCGTGACGCACTTAGAGCTTGTTTTTGCCATAGCAGCTTTGGAGGAGGCCGCCCCCTGCGAGTTCGGCTTCGATCGGATCGAGCATGGCGCGGTAGTGAATGATGAAATGGCGTGCAGGCTAGCTGACTTAGGATTGCCGGTCGTTACACAGCCTGGGTTTCTGTTTAGCAAAGGAGACCAGTATCTCGACGATTTAAGCGAGATTGAGGTGCGTGACTTATATCGTTTCGCCGCATTGCAGCGGCAGGGTGTGTGTGTCGTGGCCAGTAGTGATGCACCCTATGGTCCGTTAGACCCTTGGCAGGTGATTGGCTGTGCGGCGACTCGGCGAACCCGAGCTGGCGCGATCGTCGGCGAGCAAGAGTGCGTTAGCGCTGCAGAAGCGTTATCGGGTTACCTCACCCCGATGAATGCGCTGAATCAAGATCTATCGTTTGCCGATGCTCGAGAAATTCGTATTGGTATGCCGGCGGATTTATGCGTGTTGCATCAGGCTTGGTCGGAACGGGCGCTCTTTGAGGGTGGTTACAGGGGGCAGGTAAGAGCCACCCTGATTGGCGGCTCGGTGGCTTTTGATAGCGAGTCGGTAAAAGAAAGCTAGTCCGGCATACCCAATACGCGCTTAGCAATGATGTTCTGCTGCACCTCGTTAGTACCCCCGTAGATCGTTACGGCACGATCTCGCAGCCAGCCGCGCGTCGACTCTAATTCATCAGCAGAGAATTCGTTGCTGTCCCAGACTAACCCCGACGTGCCCCGCAAACGAGACTTTAGTTCGGAGCCTGATTTAGTTAGAGAGGAGCCAACCATCTTAAAGATCGACGTTGCGGCACCCGGAGCACCAGCCGAACGGCTTTCTTCGACAACTCGCGCCGTCGTCAGTGACAGCGCCCGCTCGTTCATCACCTGTTCGAGCACGTCGCTTCGCAGATCCGTGTCAGCGATATGTCCTGCAGCATCTTCACCAAGATACTGTTTGGCTGTGCTGGCATAAATGTTCAACTTCTGTTTTTCATTCGCCTTCTTCTTTGGTTTGGCTCGAGTTGTCGCATTGCGCTCGTATTGCAGCAGGCGTTTGCCTACACTCCACCCTTGATTAAGTTCGCCAATCAAATCCTCGCGCTTAGCGATGGCGTTATCGAAAAATGTTTCGCAAAAAGGTGAACTGCCGGAGATAAGTTTGATCGGCTTAACCGTCACGCCGGGCTGATCCATGGACAGCACAACGAAGCTAATGCCTTCGTGCTTGGGCGCTGTCGGGTCGGTGCGAACCAGAGCAAACATCCAGTTGGCGTACTGTGCGCCACTAGTCCATATTTTCTGGCCGTTGATAATGAATTGATCACCGTCCAAAACAGCCTTAGTTTGTAGGCCAGCTAAATCAGATCCTGCTCCTGGCTCTGAATAGCCCTGGCACCATTGTGCTTCGCCGCTGATGATTTTCGGGATGTGGCGTTGTCGCTGTTCTTCTGAGCCCATTTCTAAGATGGTCGGTCCGATCATCGCTAGTCCCATACCAGAGGCAGCGGGGAGTGCTTTAATGCGCGCCATCTCTTCGCCCAGCACTTTTTGATGTGCCGCATCGAGGCCACCGCCACCGTACTGGGTTGGCCAAGTCGGCGCAGTCCAGCCCCGTGTGAGTGCGCGATCTCGCCACTCCATAGCGGCATCGGTACGGTACAACTCGTAGGCATCCTCGAAGTGGATAGCGCCCAAGCGCATTTCTTGCGGGCAATTGGTTTCCAGCCAGTCTCGGGTCTCTTCGCGGAATGTATCGAGTTCCATAACGTCTCTCATCGTTGGTGATTCTGTCGGCGCGCCTTGGAGCGCAGGATTCTTGTCTGCCATTATGAAGGCTACCCAGATGGGTGCCAACCAAGTAATTTCGTCGCAGAATGCTAGGCGGATGCCTCAAAAGTACAAGGCAGCGTCTATAAAATGTCGCAAAGGGGTGAGGTGATTAGGCGAGTACGTTGGCTCGTGACATGAATTGCAGAACAGAAGTTTCCAGTCGGCGCACCTTCGATTGGATATGCAGGGTTTCCGGCAGGTAAGTGGGAGGATCTGAAACCAGATTACGAATGCGCAGACTGCAATCAAGATTGCGGCATACGTGATTGCCGATGCTGCGTCGTCCGTCTGATCCAGCGACATAAACACTGAACAGTGCAGTGCCGCGACTGCGATAAACGTGATGACACCAAGAGCACATGCGCGTTCGTGGGCGTGCGCTGTTGTTCATTGCGCGTCGCAGGCGTAGGCCACGAAGATCCCCTGCAACTGGCATGACAACGAAAGCAATTGAGCCGGAAGGGTGGATCCAACCGAAATAATCGAGCACCCCCCAGTCAACCGGCGCCAAATTAGGCAGGGCAAGCTCTGCGCCATTGGACTGGCGAAACAAATCTCTAATGTCTTTTGCGTTAAGGGCGTCCACTGCCAGTAGTCTATGTGGTGGACCAAGAAAGACACAAGCGGCCCTTTTTGTCGTGTCGATGGTTAGCAGACACCATCGGTCAGATCTTCTATGCTCTGCGGCCGTATTTAAGGAGAGAGACTATGAGTGATTTGCCTTCGAGCAGCCGTCAATTGCTGTCATGCGTGACATCTAGCGGCAAACTACAACTGACCATTGGCGAAACCCAGATTCCTGCGCCCGCAGCCGCAGAAGTGGTAGTTCGCGTAGAGGCGTCGCCCATTAATCCCTCTGATCTTGGTTTGCTGTTGGGTATGGCCGACATCACCAATGCACAAACCGTGGGGGTCAATCATGTAGAAGCCGATGTGCCGGCGAATATTTTGCCGGCGCTAAAGGCTCGTTTTGACGAAGCCATGCCGGTGGGTAATGAAGGTGGCGGAGTGGTTGTTGCAGCAGGTGACAGTGTTGAGGCTCAGGCGCTGCTTGGTAAAACGGTCGGCGTGCTGGGCGGGGCCATGTACAGCGAGTACCGAACACTGCATGTTAGCCAATGTCTTGTGATGCACGACGGCGTCACTCCTGCCGAAAGTGCTTCCTGCTTCGTCAATCCCCTCACATCATTGGGCATGGTTGAGACCATGCGACGAGAAGGGTTCACCGCGCTTATCCACACGGCAGCAGCCTCGAACCTAGGCCAGATGCTGCAGAAAATATGTATCGCCGACGATGTGGCGCTGGTGAACATTGTGCGCAAACCTGAACAGGCGCAGTTGCTTCGCGATATCGGCGCAACCCACGTTTGTGACTCCAGCCTTCCAACTTTTACTGAGGATTTAAAGAACGCTATCGTTGCCACAGGGGCCTATTTGGCTTTTGACGCCACCGGCGGCGGCGAGCTGGCCAATCAGATATTGGTAGCCATGGAAGCCGCAGCAAATGAAACTGCAACCGAGTACAGCCGCTACGGCTCATCCCAAGAAAAGCAGGTTTACATTTACGGCGGCCTAGAGCGTCGACCCACTACCTTGACCCGCAGTTATGGTTTGCAGTGGGGGGTAGGCGGCTGGTTGCTGACGCCGTTCCTACAAAAGATCGGTCGTGAGCGCGCAGGTGAGTTGCGTCAGCGCGTCGCCGATGAGATCAAAACAACGTTTGCCAGCAGCTATGCACAAGAGATATCTCTGAATCAGGCACTGGATCTTGATGTGCTCAAGAGCTATGCGCTACAAGCGACAGGCAAGAAGTTCTTGATCAATCCCAGCCTTTAGCGAGGATGCAGCGTGTGCGGGTTATAGGCCCGCACACGCTT
>CAJWZG010000135.1 GCA_913049565.1 uncultured Gammaproteobacteria bacterium | reverse complement strand
GTTGGCCGTCTTGCAAGGTTGCCAAGGTAGCGTAAAGCAAGCTACCTTGGCCACCTTGGCCATGCGGCATTCTGCTACCTTGGCACCTTGGTACCTGGCTACCTTGGGCCAAAGTAGCAAGGTTTTCATGCTACCTTGGAGACCTTGGAACCTTGCGGCATTCCGCACCATGACCCAAAAAAAATACTACCACACCGAGATTTGTACAGACTTCAATAAATCCAATCGGAATTTTGCTGTTGGAGCATTTTCTGATTACCACTGGCCAAAATGACGGGAATGCAAGTGCCCGGCGGTCCAGCCGGTGTGCCGCCGGGTATGCGCAGGCGTTAATGGTTTTTGGGAACGCGACGTGCTACTTGCGCCCGAGGATCGTTGCTATATCATACCGCGCTTTTCAGCATTGGCTAGGTGGTTCAGCCCTTCGTCGATCGAATATGGTGCCGTTTTGAGTCAGAGTCGGATGCCTTAACAGCCGAAGGGAAGGCTTGCAGATAGGTCTATAAATACGCCGATAGATAGGCTTTTGGAACGTTTGGTAGAAGGGCTAATGACAGAAGTAAAAAAGACTTAGGCATCACAGCCACATAGAACAGCGAATTAGAATAAAGCAGTAGATTAGGTAAGAAGGACATAAAGAGACAACTATGGTAACAATCCGACTGGCTCGTCACGGTTCCAAGAAGAACCCGTTTTATCACATTACCGTCGCAGACCGCGCTTCCTCACGGGACGGCAGGTTTGTTGAGCGGGTGGGGTTTTTCAACCCCGTAGCCAAGGGTCAGGCGGAAGTCCTGCGCTTAGATCTAGATCGCGTTGATTACTGGATGGGCGTTGGTGCACAGCCGTCGGAGCGAGTCGCTCAGCTAATCAAACAAGCGCGTAAGCAAGCGGCTGGAGAAGCGGCTTAAGACCGCCTTTGGCTGCACTGCGCCAAGCGCGAAGTATACAATATTGGTCAGTTTAGGAACGAAACGCGGCTTATCAGCCGCGTTTTTTTTGTGCCCGCAAAGACAGTTATTGACGGGGATAGGAGTAGCGATCTAAAAACGATGAGTGCCATCTCAGCCAATCAGTTAAGTAAAGACGCAATCGTCGTTGTGGGTAAGCTTGGGCGACCCTACGGGGTTCGCGGTTGGCAGGTACTGCTCTCCTTCACCGAGCCCGTCGAAAATCTGTTTTCCTACTCGCCATGGTTTTTACAAATCTCCACTGATGCAGCGTGGGTTGAAGTCAACGACTGTGACAGCAAACCCCATAAAGAGGCTTATATTGCGCGGATCAATGGCACTCAAGACCGTGACGAGGCGCAGCGTCTAACAGGCGCTCTCGTCGGAGTACGGCGTGAGGCTATCCCCGAGCCAGATAACGATGAATTTTTCTGGCATGACCTGATTGGCGGTCGGGTGACAAATCAACAGGGTGAAAATTTAGGCGTGGTTCGAGAGATGATGGAAACCGCAGCCCATGCTGTGTTGTGCATCAACTGCGATGATGCGAAGCGCACTATACTCGTGCCGTTTACGAGCGAATACATACAGTCTGTTGATGCGAAGGCAAAACAACTGGTGGTTAATTGGCAATTGGAATGGTCTTGAGCAGATAGTGGGGCGCGTACCATGTGGCTAGGTGTAATTACTCTTCTTCCGGAAATGTTTGAGGCGGTAAGGCACGACGGCGTGTTTGGCCGGGCCCTCTCTGCGGGGCGTATAACGCTGCAATGTTTCAATCCTCGGGATTACACCCATGACAAACACCGAACAGTAGATGATCGACCTTATGGCGGTGGTCCGGGGATGGTGATGACGGTAGAACCTTTGATGTCTGCCCTTGAAGCAGCGAGAGCAATAGCTCCGGACAATACTTCAGTGGTGCTTATGAGTCCTCAGGGCACTCGGTTTAACCAGCAAACCGCGCTGGCGCAAATACAGCGTGACGGGCTGATTTTGATCTGCGGACGGTATGAGGGCATTGATGAACGCTTCATCAATCAGCAGGTGGATGAAGAGTGGTCGATTGGGGACTATGTGATGAGCGGTGGCGAATTACCCGCGATGACGGTCATGGATGTTATCTCTCGGCACCTGCCAGGTACCTTGGGCAACCAACAGTCAGTAATTGATGAATCACACCTTGATGGAATGCTCGATTACCCGCACTATACTCGCCCTGAAATTGTTGGCACACAAAGCGTGCCCCAAGAGCTGTTGAGTGGCGATCACAATCGCACCAAGCGCTATCGTCGTTCTCTGGCCTTGCAGCGAACACTTGAGCGTCGCCCGGATTTACTAACGGGCAGGCTTTTTGACGCAATGGATAGGCAACTACTAACAGCATGTGCGTTGCAGCTTGGCCCGCACACTGTGGAGAAAGAACGTGAGAAGAAACAAGATCATTGAAGAGATAGAGAATAGCCAGCTTAAGGATGTTCCTGAGTTCAGCCCGGGCGACACCGTCAGTGTTCAGGTGCGAGTTAAGGAAGGCAGTCGAGAGCGGCTACAGGCATTTGAGGGTGTGGTCATCGGAATTAAGAGCCGGGGCCTAAACTCATCATTCGTCGTGCGCAAGATTTCCCATGGTGTGGGTGTTGAACGTACATTCCAAACCCACAGCCCGTTGATCAATAGTATCGAAGTAAAGCGCCGGGGCGATGTGCGTCAGGCCAAACTTTACTACTTGCGCGAACGCTCAGGGCGCTCGGCGCGAATCAAAGAGAAGATCAAATAGCGCCCACGAACTATCGTTTCTACTTAGTACAAGGCTAGCTCTGCTGGCCCTGCTCGTTTTTCTTCAGCGAATCTGATTAGTTGGTGAATTGCCTAATCGGCGTATGACACTCGTGTCGAAAATGACAGTCATCTGTGCCATCTTGCGACGATGGTCACCTCCAACAATTTCACTGACGAAATTAACGCCCACCTTGAGAGCCTCTGGCTCGAAAGAGGATTGGCAGACAATACTTTAGCGGCATACCGGCGAGATCTGCAGGATACCGCCCGGGTTTTAACTCGATTTGGCCTAGCAACTCTCAGGGAGGCTGGCGAGGGGGACTTGTTAGAGGTACTGTCAGATCGTCACAGACGTGGGCTTAGCCCGCGCAGTACAGCGCGATGGCTGAGCACACTAAAGGGTTTTTACCGGCATCAGCTGCTAAAGCACCACCTTGATGTGGATCCGACGCAGCAAATTGATCATCCCAAGCTGGGTCGAGCTTTGCCCGGTGCGTTGAGCACTCATCAGGTCGAGGCGCTGCTAAACGCACCGGATACCGACACGTTTTTGGGGTTGCGCGATCGAGCGATGCTGGAAATCCTGTATGCCAGCGGCTTGCGCATTACTGAACTCGTCACACTCGCGCTTTCAAACGTCAACCAACGTCAAGGCGTGATTCGCGTGATGGGCAAAGGCAGCAAAGAACGGCTGGTGCCGACGGGAGAGGCAGCGCTTGAGTGGCTCGCGCGTTATCTGCGAGATGCCCGACCAATGCTGTTGCCGCATGGTGGTTCTATGCTGTTCCCCAGTCGCTTGGGCCGCACGATGACACGTCAAACGTTCTGGCATGCCATAAAGCGCTATGCCCTCGTCGCAGGCATACAACAAAAAGTCTCACCTCATACGCTTCGCCATGCATTTGCTACCCATCTGGTGGATAATGGCGCCGACCTTAGAGCTGTACAGATGATGCTGGGCCACGCTGACTTATCAACTACCCAGATTTATGCCCATGTAGCTAACCAGCGTCTGAAATCGCTCGTGCTTGAGCATCATCCACGGGGTTAACAACAGCGTTTTAGGCAACCAATTGCAGGACCATAACAGGATTGATGATGCATAACCGAAGAACTCTCCACTCAAGGATTAACGCATCGGCGCCCGCGCCAGCAATACTACTGGCGTTATTCGCCTTACTGACTTCATCAGGCGCGACCTCTGCTCAGGACAATGTGCCCGCGGCGCAACTCGATAAAGTCGTAGCCAAACTACTGGCCGTGCGGCCCGATTTGCCCATTGAGGCGGTCTATCCCGCGGATGCTGAGGGTCTTTACGGGGTCGATTTTCCCGATGGCACGACGATGTACCTGACACAGGACGGTACGCATATGATCGTCGGTGACATGTATGCGATCTCAGACGATCTGCTCAATGTCACAGAACAGCGGCGCACCGTTCAGCGCAAAGCGCTAATGGATCAGGTGCCCCTGTCCGATATGGTGATTTTCCCGGCTAAAGGCGAGCGCCAGGCGGTTGTTAACATATTTACCGATGTTGACTGCGGTTACTGTCGCAAGTTGCACAACGAGATTGATCAATACGCCCAACTGGGTATCGAGGTCCGATATCTGGCCTATCCGCGCGAGGGGCTGGAGTCTGAAACCGCCAATACGATGCGCTCTGTCTGGTGCTCCAGTGATCCTGAGACCGCGATGACCCGCGCCAAGAACAGCCAGCGGATCGTCCGACGCGATTGCCCGACGGATCCTGTGGACGAGCAATTCGCACTGGGTCGTCGGCTCGGGGTGAGCGGAACCCCGTCGATGGTCACAGACACTGGCGAGATGTTTCCCGGGTACATTCCAGCTCCCCAGCTTGCCGAGCGTCTAGGTATTCGCATCCCTTAGCGGGGGCATCCGGCATTAAACGGTATAGAGAAGATGGTGACTGAAATTAAACTGGGTATCGCAGGTCTTGGCACGGTTGCACAAGGCGTGTTGGAGTTGATTCATCGAAATGGTGAGCTTATGCGTCAGCGCAGTAGCCTATCGTTGCGAGTAGTGCGAATCGCCAGCCGGCGGGCCAAACCCGAAGTCAACTTGCACGGGGCAGTGTTCAGCACTGAACTGAACGATTTGCTGAGCGACCCAGAGGTTGACCTGATTTTAGAGCTGATGGGTGGCGAAACGGTTGCGTTAGACTTGATTCGTCGCGGGTTGGCTGCCAATAAACCCGTCGTGACAGCAAATAAAGCGGTATTGGCAGCCCATGGTAACGAACTGATGTCTGGACCCGGGAAACAATTGCTGCGCTTTGAAGCGGCGGTTGCCGGGGCAATACCGATCATTCAGGGCATGACGGGAGGGCTGGCAGGGAATCGGTTAACCAGCTTATTTGGCATCATAAACGGCACCTGCAACTACATCTTCGGCGAGATGGAGGCCAACGGCACAGCTTTTGACGAGGTGCTAGCAGAGGCTCAACGGCTAGGTTACGCCGAGGCAGAACCGAGTTTTGATATCGACGGTATCGATTCGGCTCATAAACTGACTATCTTGCTCGCCTTGGGGTTTACCGGTATGTACGATCTCTCCAGCGTATACATAGAAGGCATTCGTCACGTCACCGTGGCAGACATACGCTTTGCGCAGGAACTGGGTTTCAAGATCAAACATCTCGGTATTATTCAAAACACTGATGCTGGTGTAGAGGCTCGCGTGCACTGTGCCTTGGTACCCAGCAGTGCGCTACTGGCCAATGTGAACGGTGTAATGAACGCGGTGCAAATCAACAGCGACGGTGCTGGCGAGACACTGTTTAGTGGCCCTGGTGCCGGCGGCGAGGCGACGGCCTCTGCGGTGCTTTCCGATGTAATTGCCTTAGGCTCGAAGATAGCTACAGGGGGTGGTGTAACCAGTCCAGCAGACCATGGTGATAGCGTGCAGACACAAAAAGGTTCCCCGTCCTTGGTTCCCATGAGTGATGTCAGCAGCGCCAACTACTTGCGAATACCCACCATTGATGAGCCGGGGGTATTTGCGCAGGTGACTCAGGCGCTTTCCGAATTTTCCATCAGTATCGACGCGGCTATCCAGCATGAAGCCTCGTCGGATCAGTCAGCCGTCGATATCGTCCTGCTCACTGATGACGTGCTGGAAAGCGCGATGAATGCTGCCTTAGAACGTCTGCAAGGTTTGAAAATCGTGGCGGACGATATTGTCCGTTTGCGAGTTGCGCCGGCGCTTTAGTCGATACCTTCGCCGTTAACCCTCAGCTGATTTAAACCTCGTGCGAATTGAACAACGTCAACCCAGCAATCGATTGGGACTCGACGATGAGCTGCTCGATCGAATATTTGCGGCCCGTGGAATCACCGAGACAGAGCAACTAGAGCGGGGGCTTGCACATTTACTGTCGCCTGCAGGTTTGCCCGATATCGATCAAGCCGCTGGGCGACTAGCCGACGCCATAGAAGCCGATCAAAAGATACTCATCGTGGGTGATTTTGATGCGGATGGAGCCACCTCAGTGGCTTTGTGTTTGTTGGCATTGGGTGCAATGGGAGCAAAGTATATCGATTTTCTTGTACCCAACCGATTCGATTACGGCTATGGCTTGTCACCGGAGATTGTCCAGCTTGCTGCCGGTATCGACCCCAAGGTCATTGTGACCGTCGATAACGGCGTAGCCAGCGTCGACGGCGTAGCGTTGGCAAACGAATTTGGTATTGATGTCATTATCACTGATCATCATCTGCCCGGTGATGTGTTGCCTGAGGCCTGTGCACTGGTGAACCCCAATGTGGTGGACAGTACCTTTGCCAGTAAAGCCATGGCCGGAGTCGGAGTCGCCTACTACTTGCTGAGCTGGGTTCGTCAAACCTTGCGTCAGCGCGGCTACTTTGACGCGCAGTGCATTGAAGAACCCAATATGGCGCAATACCTAGATCTGGTCGCACTCGGTACCGTGGCCGATGTCGTGCCACTCGACCACAACAATCGAATACTGGTGCATCAGGGGCTTTTGCGTATGCAAAAGGGGATGGCACGGCCCGGTATCGCCGCCTTGGCGCGAATAGGTAAACGTGATTTAGCCACGCTGTCCGCATCCGATATAGGGTTCGCACTTGGACCGCGCCTCAACGCAGCAGGCCGCCTGCAGGATATGAGTGTCGGTATTCGCTGTCTTGTGACAGACGATCCAGCAGAAGCCAACCAGCTGGCAGCAGAATTGGACGGATTGAATCAAACTCGGCGCGAGATAGAACAGGGGATGGTGACCGACGCTGAAGTGATACTGACGCAAATCACCCCAGACCCGGGTGAAACTGGAATCGCCATCTATCATGAGAGTTTCCATCAGGGGGTTGTGGGCATTGTTGCGGGTCGGCTGCGCGAGAAATTTTATCGGCCAGCGGTCGTGTTTGCCGATTCTGCAGAAGGCTCAGATGAACTCAAGGGTTCGGCCCGCAGCATTGACGGGCTAAACATACGCGATGTGCTGGATAGCATCGCAACGAAGCGACCTGGCATGCTGTTGAAGTTTGGCGGGCATGCTATGGCAGCGGGCCTGAGTATTAAGCGAGTGCACTTTCCGCGCTTTCAAAAGGCGTTTGACAAAGCCGTAAGGGCGGCCGTAACGCCGGATATGCTTGATGCGGTGCTGTTGACTGACGGTATGCTTGATCAGCAGGCGCTGAATTTGCAGACCGTTGCGAAACTCACTAATGCTGGTCCTTGGGGCAATGGATTTGCCGAACCCATGTTTACCGGCGAGTTTAGACTGGTGAATCAGCGGGTTGTTGGTCAAAATCATTTGAAACTTGTGTTGGCGACGGAAGATCAGCTAATCGATGCCATCGCATTTCGCCAGCCGCCTATCGAAGGTGAGTCAAAGCGGGTCAAAGTGGTCTATAAACCCGCGCTCAATGATTACGTCGGGCAGCAG
>CAJWZG010000134.1 GCA_913049565.1 uncultured Gammaproteobacteria bacterium | reverse complement strand
TTTACGATGCTACAGGGGCAGTAATAAGCAAAGCTCCATGCAGGATAGTAAGCACTTACCCCCAAGACGGCTGGGTCGAACAAGACCCAGAGATGATTTGGTCTTCGATTCTCAGCGCGGGACGTCATGCTATTGAATCGGCGGGCATTATCCCGTCGCAAATTGCAGCCATCGGCATCACCAATCAACGCGAAACATCGGTGCTTTGGGATCGGGCGAGCGGCCAATCGCTATACAACGCCATTGTCTGGCAGGACCGGCGCAGTGCCGACTATTGCCAGGGGCTGGCCCAACAGTACTATCCTGCAGGTCAGGCCGACGGCATCCGCGTTGCCGATCTAATTGCGCAAACCACAGGCTTGATTATCGACCCGTATTTTTCTAGCACCAAGCTGGCTTGGTTGCTCGACCAGGCCGATGCCAAGCGAGAGCGGGCGAACAGTGGGGCGCTGTGCTTTGGCACCATCGACAGTTTCTTGGTTTGGCGGCTGACCAAGGGTGTTCGACATGTCACCGACGCCACCAACGCCAGTCGTACCCAGCTGTTTGATATTGCTAACCAATGCTGGAGTGAGCCGCTTTTAGAATTATTTGATGTGCCCGCCGCGTTACTGCCCGAGGTACTCGATTGTGTCGATGATTTTGGTACGGCAGATCCAGAGTGGTTTGGTGCAGCGATTCCAATACGCGGTATCGCCGGCGATCAGCAGGCGGCGCTGATCGGTCAGGCCTGCTTTCGCGCAGGTATGGCGAAAAGCACTTACGGCACTGGATGCTTTGTGATGACACATACCGGCGATCAAATTTCCCGCTCCAAGCAAAATTTGCTCACCACAGTGGCGTATCGAATCGACGGGCAACCCAGCTATGCACTGGAGGGCAGCATTTTTGTGGCCGGTGTCGCCATTCAATGGTTGCGCGATCAGTTGGGCTTGATTGAGCATGCAGCCGAGACTGCCGATGCGTTTGCACGAACCAGCGGCGATACCGGCGGGGTGTTTGTTGTGCCCGCATTTACCGGATTGGGTGCGCCTTACTGGCAGCCGCAAGCCAGAGGTTTGATCACAGGCCTCACCTTAGACAGCAACAAAGATCAAATCATCACCGCTTTCTTGCAGAGTGTCGCCTTTCAAACGCAAACCCTGCTTGATGCCATGGCGGCAGATGGCGCGCCGGTTGCAACCCTGCGAGTTGACGGCGGCATGGTGGTCAACCACGCCTTTTGTCAGTTTCTCTGTGACCTGCTCAATGTACCGGTGCAGCGCCCGGAGGATGTGGAAACAACAGTACGCGGAGCCGGGGTGCTGGCTGCCATTGGTGCTGGTTTGTTTGCCGACCTTGATGAAGTCGCCGCGCTGTGGCGGCTAGGTGAGAGCTTTGAGCCGATGATGCCGGCAGCGCAGCGTGCCGGGCTTGTGCAGGGTTACGAGAGGGCCGTAGCTCAAACGCTTGCCAGTTAAGTCAGACCTGACGGCCAAGCAGCAAAAACTCCACCAGTGCTTTTTGGCTGTGCAGACGATTGCCCGCTTCGTGGAAAACCACCGATCGCGGATCATCCAGCAAGGTATCGCTCACTTCCTCGCCACGATGCGCAGGTAGGCAGTGCATGAACAGTACGCTTGGGTCGGCCAAATCCAATAACGCCTCATTGACCTGATAGGGTTCAAAAACCGCGCGCCGGTTCCCTTCATCCCCCTCATGGCCCATAGATGACCAAACGTCGGTCACCACTAAGTGTGATCCTTCCACAGCTTCTCTTGGATCGATGACTCGCTCAACGTTTTCAACGTTGGCAAGAATATCCGCGTCAGGCTGATGAGAATCTGGACAACAAAAGCGTAGGTTGAAATTCCATTGCTTGGCTGCGTTGATGTAGGAATGGCACATATTGTAGCCGTCGCCGATAAAGGTAACGGTCTTTCCTTCGATAGAGCCGCGGTGCTCTTCAAATGCCTGTACGTCGGCCAACAACTGACACGGGTGCAGGCGCGCGCTCATGGCATTGATCACGGGTACCGTTGCAAAGTGCGCGAGGGTTTCAATGTCTGCCTGACTGGCCGTGCGAATTATGACGATATCGACCATTTCGGATAGCACCCGGGCTAAATCTTCAAGGGGCTCCCCTCGACCAATCTGGGTGTCGCTGGGGCTGAGAAAAATAACGTTGGCGCCTAACTGTGAAAAGCCCGCTTCGAAGGCCACGCGGGTTCGAGTACTGCTCATGGTTAATATCAGCGCGCCGGTTTTGCCGGTTAGGGGTTGGTATACATCGCCGTTCTCATGTTGCTTGCGAAGCACTTTTGCGCGCTCGATCACATGCTGGAGTTCGTCTGGCGAAAAATCCAGCAGGGACAGAAAATCTCTTTTGATCATCGGGCCAAATTCCAGGGTGATTGCAGGGTTAGGCATTAATCAATGTCACGACGCGCTGCACCAGCTCGTCGGCTTCGTCGTCGCTCATGGTAAGCGGTGGCAGCATGCGAATAATGTTGCCCTGGGTGACGTTGATGAGCAGGCCCTGTTCAAGGGCTTTAGCGGGAAAGCCGCCAATATCCTGATGCATTTCCACCGCCAGCATCAAACCTGAGCCACGAATTTCTTTGACGTCGTTGCGTCCTGCCAGCGCGTCTCGCAGACCGTTTTGTATGCGCTCACCCAGTACCAAGGCGCGTTGCTCTAGACCCTGTGAGTCGATGACATCGAGGACGGCATTGGCTGCGGCACAGGCCATTGGGTTACCGCCAAACGTAGACCCATGGTTGCCCGGTGCAAAGAGATGTGCGGCTTTGCCGCGTGCCAGACAAGCGCCAATGGGCATGCCATTGCCCAAGCCCTTGGCGGTCATTACCACATCCGGCAGGATGCCAGTATGCTGGTAAGCAAAGAATTTGCCGGTTCGGGCGTTGCCGCTTTGCACTTCGTCGGCCATCAGTAGCCAATGGTTGTCGTCGCAGATGGTGCGCAATGATGCGAGATAACCCTCGTCGGGTATGTAAATGCCGCCTTCGCCCAAAATAGGCTCGACCATTACAGCAACCACGCTCGGGTTATTCGCCGCGATGGCTTGAATGGCGGGAATGTCGTTGAACGGCGCGCGTACAAAGCCGCTTAGCAAAGGCTCAAAACCCGCGTGCACTTTGCGGTTACCTGTGGCGGTCAAAGTCGCCATCGTGCGGCCATGAAAACTGCCGTCAACAACAATAATCGCCGGCGACTTGATGCCCTCGTTGTTGCCTTTGAGGCGTGCGAGCTTGATTGCCGCTTCGTTTGCTTCCGCGCCGGAGTTGCAGAAGAAAACGTTGTCCATGCCGGAACGCTCGCAAAGACGGTGGGCGAGCTGGGTTTGCAGTGGAATTTCGTAAAGATTTGACGTGTGCAACAAGGTTTGGGCTTGTTTCGCCAACGCCTCGGCTACGTGTGGGTGCGCATGACCCAGGCCGCAAACGGCAATGCCGGTCAGGCCGTCGAAATAGGTTTTGCCGTCGCTATCGGTCAGGTAGGTGCCTGCGCCGCTGACAAAATTCACGGGCATACGGCCATAAGTGTTCATTACATGGTTCTGCATGACTCTTTCTCCTGCGCGTGGCCCCGCCGGTTTTGACGGTTTGAGGTGGAAATACACCACCACTCAACATCGTATGACATTGAGAAACAGTCGTAACATAGGAGGCTTTGTGCTTCAAAAAGCAACAGGCCGCTTCGAAGGCGGCCTGCAAAAAACAAAGATACTAAAGCCAAACCCCTGTCGCAACAGGCTTTTTGTGAAGCAGGCAGCAAAACGTCGATCAAATCAGCTATGTTTCAGTGCGGCGGCAAGTCGCCCGAGTCCTTCCTTTAAAACCGTTTCCGGGCTGGCAAAGTTAAAGCGCACATAACCGGGGTGACCGAAAGGCTCGCCGTTACTCAAACCCAAACCGTAAGACTCGAAGTGCTTGTCGACATCATTCAGCTTGAGGTCTTCGATATTAATCCACGCTAGGTAAGTCGCCTCCATCTTGCTCATACGGTCTCCGGCCACAGCCTCAATTAATTTTTGGTTCCGCCGCAGAGTAGCCTGCAGCTGTGGCACCCAATCTGAACGGTCGTTAAAAGCGGCCTCGGAAGCGATGTAATTCAGCGGCCCGGGGCCGGGTACCAAATCTCCCCGCGTGGCCAGGAAGCGCTCACGCAGTGCCGCGTCGGGAACAATGGCCGCCGCACAGCCAAGGCCCGGAATATTGTAGGTTTTGGTGGCTGCAAACAGCGATACGGTGCGATGGGCAATTTCAGGTATGGCATGGGCTATCGGTAAGTGTTGCTTGCCCTCGTCGAGAATCAACTGGCAGTGAATTTCATCGCTCACCAGCAGTAAATCGTGCGTTTCAATAAAGGTTGCGAGCGCCTGCAACTCCCCCAACGTGTAACAGCGCCCAGTGGGGTTCTGAGGATTGGCGATGCACACCATCTTAGTCTGCGGCGTTAGGGCATCTTTCATGGCAGTGAAGTCCATAGACCATAGCCCGTCGTTGAGGGCTAGCGGCACGGCTAGCTGCTCGCGTTTGGTATTCTTCTGTAAATCTAAGAACGGGTAGTAGATGGGTGTTGGTACCAGTAGTTGCTGATCTGCCTCCAGCATGTTCACCGCCATATTCAGCCCGGGCACCACGCCTGGCAGCCATACCACCCACTCCTCTGACACCTGCCAGCCGTAGTGATGGGTCAACCACTGCTGCAAAGCTTCGGTGAGGGAGTCGGGCTTTTTAGTGTAGCCAATGATTGGATGCGTCAGCCGTTCGCGCAGCGGCTGTAAGATGAACTCCGGCACTGCAAAATCCATATCTGCGATCCAGAACGGCAAAATGTTTCTGCCTTCGTACTTTTGTAGCTTGGTTGCATTGGTGCCGTTGCGATCAATAACGGCATCGAAGTCGTAAGCCATCGGCGCATCCTGCGAAAAAGAAAAACACCATCGATGATAACCTTATTCACGAGTGCTTCGCCGCATACCTACCGCTGAGTCAGTTTTCGGGGCTACAATGGCCGCTCGCGCTAAAGTGCCAAGGCGCAAAGAAATAACCCGAATTAGGATGAGGCTATGTCAGAAGAAGTATTGGACTCGATCAAGCAGCAAATCACTGAGAACCCGATTATTTTGTATATGAAGGGCTCCCCCCAAGCGCCACAGTGCGGTTTTTCGGCCCAAACAGTGCAATGCATGGTGGCCTGCGGCCAACGTTTTGCCTATGTGGATATTCTCACCAACCCAGAGATTCGATCGACCCTGCCAGGGTACGCGAACTGGCCGACTTTCCCTCAGCTGTGGGTAGACGGCGAGCTGGTTGGTGGCTGCGATATCATCACAGAGATGTTCGAAGCAGGTGAGCTGGAAACGCTGTTGACCGAAACCTCTGAAAAGTACGCTGCCGAAGAATAGGCAAGCAGAGAACTATTCGTCTTCCTCGCGCCTTTCCAGCCAGTGTGGATGGAAGGGCCACGCATTCACAATGTGACAGAACAGCTCTGCCGTGCGCTCTGCGTCATACGCGGCGTTATGAGCCTGAGCCTCACTGAAGTCGATGCCCGCCCGATGGCAAGCCTGTGCGAGTACGGTATGACCGAATGCCAGCGCGCCTAGAGTGGCGGTATCCAGAGCGGTAAACGGGTGAAAGGGGTTGCGCTTTATCTTGAGGCGCTCGCAGGCCGCATTCAAAAAGCCCTGATCGAAGGAGGCGTTATGCGCCACCATAATCGCTCGATGGCAGCCGGCAAATTTCATCTCGTCACGCACAGTCTTGAAGAACTCGATCAAGGCATCACGTTCGTCGATGGCGTGACGGTTCGGATCGTCCAGATCGATGCCGGTGACTTTTAGGCTGGCAGGTTCGATGAACGAACCCTCGAACGGCTCCAGCGACCAACTCGCAGCATCTTTTACACATAGCTGATCGTCACGCATGGTGACGAAAGAACATGCCACCTCGAGGATGGGATTGTCTTCTTTGCTGAACCCGCCAGTCTCTAAATCAACCACGACAGGCAGATAGCCGCGGAATCGGTCGGAGATTTCCATGGGGGGGGACGATAACTCAAAACCACCCGAATAACGCACCAAACACGTGACAAGTGTGCAAAGGTCTGACTTGCTTGCCGGAGCGGATAGGAGCACCTCGCAAGTGCAGAATAACGACGGATTCACAAAACGCAGATAAGTAACCATTGCCATCATCGAGATTTGTTATAGACCTAAGGGCGGATGAGTAGATGAGTTGGGGTTGAGAAGTTGAAGGATCACTTTGGGTTGAGAGCTGAAACTGCGCGGGCTGCCGCTAATGATGAACTGCGCGCAAAAATCGTTGCCTCCAACCAAAACAGAATTCGCGGGGGTCGCGAAGAATGGTCGTGATGGTCAAACAACTTGCAAGTTTGGGGGCACACACATTCGGTTGATGACATTTTGCTTTACTTCGACGACACAGATTGGGAGGACGACACGAACCTCACCGGCTATATATTAGTCTTTTCAGTATCTTTTCTGCGGGCACGATTTGGGCTGTGCAGCGGCGGTTCTACAGATTTTTCAAAAGCTGATTTTCAGGGCGACGCCGAATTTACGGATGCGTAATTTCTTGGCGTTGGAGCAGGGTTCAATGAGACTAAGTTCCGTTGCAGCGCTTTATTTGATGGGGTTCTTTTATTAACCGACCGTCTTTCCTTGAAATCTGCCGCGGTTTACTAAGATGCTCCATTTCGATCGGCGAAACTCAAAGGCAGGCCCACAAATTTCGCAGGGACGAACTTCTTTGGGGAAACAGTTTTCTGTGATGTGGCTTTTGGGCGATCTAAATGCTTTCGCCAAGCCGTGTTTAGCAGCTCTGCTTATTTTTTTGAAATTAAGGAGCCACAGGCATTGTTGGATTTCAGTGGCACGACGTCTTCAGACGGACCTACACGGTTTTATGAATCCGAACTGGACAGCGCTGTCTCTCAGCGTGTGAAGTTAAAAAAGACGTGTTCTATACAAGCGCAGGCGTTACAAACATTGCTCTGATTTCGGTCAGAGTTGGTTGCACCACCTTGGTTGCGTATTCAGAACCTTTGTTCTTGTCACGTCTTTGCATCTATCTTTTCTGGCCGATCGACCTCATTACCCTACGTTAGAGGCCGGCTGGTCGATTAGGTGTAAAGCGGGCAGGAATGAGATTGCTCCGTTAGATGCGCTGCGTCGGGAGAGGTTGAGTAATGCACTGTTACTTTTGCTTTCGGACAAGTTAGAGCGATCTTTGATCAATAAGCGTCTCTTCGGCCAACAAAGCGTTGTTCTGACGGGCTACAAAGCGATGAATTACGTTCAATTTTTGTTGTCTGTGGTCTTTCTCTTCCTTTTTGGACTAGGCATGTGGAATCGATTCAAGATCAAGTAACAGGCTGGAAGGAGGCGGTCAGTATTGAATTCCCTGGCCCGGGACATTGGCGAAAATTTCCCTCACGCCCGCCCTTGCCCTAAAATCCCGCCTCTCGCGCTAGCGCTGCTCAAAGGAAGGTTCGTGTCTGACAAAAATAAAATCGTTCTCGCTTATTCAGGTGGACTGGATACATCTGTCATCTGCCGCTGGCTGCAGGAAACCTATAACGCCGAGGTGGTGACCTTCACCGCTGACATCGGTCAGGGCGAGGAGGTGGAGCCTG
>CAJWZG010000133.1 GCA_913049565.1 uncultured Gammaproteobacteria bacterium | reverse complement strand
CACCCGAGCTTTGACCACTACGAACAATTACTGTCCGGCCTGATATGAGCGGAATCCGCATCGACCGCTGGCTCTGGGCGGCACGTTTTTTTAAGACCCGCTCCTTGGCCAAAAAAGCAGTAGACGGCGGAAAAGTGCATGTGGAAAACCAGCGTGCAAAACCGTCCAAGGAACTGCAGATTGGCCAAACTCTGCAAATTCGGCGAGGCGAAACCGTTCAAACCGTCGTCGTAACGTTGCTGTCAGACCAGCGGGGCCCAGCGACCCAGGCTCAAACGCTCTACGAAGAAACGATCGAAAGCATCGAGCGGCGGGAGTTACGCACGAGCAGCCGGCGCATGGAACGTGCCGGACTAACCGTGCCCAGCGGCCGTCCCGACAAAAAAGATCGACGCGCCTTAGCCCAACTGCGTGATTTAGATCAGCATTGGCAGCAATCCCCGGACGAATAACCCCCATTGACTGGATCCCAATATGGATAACCTGTATCGCTTTAGTTTCACCGACCTGCCCATTCGCGGCCAATGGGTGCGATTGCGATCGAACTTGGAAGCTGCCGGCCAATACCGGGCTTATCCCGCTCAGGTTAGCGAACTCCTCGGCCAAATGCTGGCAACCGTCGCGATGGTTGCCGATAACCTGAAATTCTCCGGCGCAGTGGCCATGCAGTCTCAGGGCAACGGCGCACTGCGACGTTCCCTCGCGGAATGCCGGGATCACACCAACTTGCGCGGCATCATGCACCTCACCGATGACGCCAGCTTTCCTCAAAGCAGCAAAGACGGCAGCAACCACGACATAGGCGCTTGGCTGGGCCAAGGGCAGCTTGCTCTCACATTGATACCTGACGAAGAGACCGGTATGCAGCCTTACCAAGGCTTGGTCGCGCTGGAAAAACAAAATCTTGCCAAATGCCTAGAAGACTATTTTGCGCAGTCCGAGCAACTGGATACGCGGCTCCACTTTGCCCAGAACACCCAAGAAGACAACCTCTGTGTGACCGGTTTATTGCTGCAGCGGCTGCCCAATCACCCAGACGCATCCGACGCAGACTGCGATGCAGCCCAAGATGCCTGGGAAACGCTAACGACTCTTGCGGCAACCGTCACCAACGCCGAACTGGGCGAACTGGATGTGCAAACCTTGCTGCATCGACTGTTTCACGAGTACCCCTGTGTCCTTCAACCACCAAAGGATCTGGCGTACCAATGCACCTGCAACAGTGAAAGAACCGACGCTACGCTGATGATGTTGGGCAAAGATGACCTCGGCGCCTTGCTAATAGAACAGGGGGAGATCACAGTCGACTGTGAATTTTGTGGACATCGTTATCGCTATGATTCCGGTTCTGTTGCGCGACTAATGGGGCAAATAGACGAGCTAGCGCAGGCACCAAACGAAAATCCGCTGCATTAACCCCATGGTAGCGCTTTCGGTTTACGCCCAGGCAAGCAACATATGCCCATATTTCTCTCATTCATCAAACCGCTTTGTCTGGCATAATCGCCGCCCTCAAAAATTAGATTTCAGCAACAAAAACACTATGACTAACAATACCCTGATCGATCTCTCCAGCGCCGACCTTGCCGAGCAAGCCGTCACCCGGGGCGAAGGAAAATTTGCCAGCAATGGCGCCATTGTCGTTGAAACCGGAGCGCGAACAGGCCGCTCACCGAAAGATCGTTTTATTGTCGACGAACCCTCAACTTCGGAGTCCATCGACTGGGGCGATATCAATCAACCCATCGCCGCCGACGTGTTCGATCATCTTTGGGATAGAGTTCAGGTGCATGTGGGAGAGCGAGAAACGTTTTTGTCTCACCTGCATGTCGGTGCTGACCCTGAGCATTATTTGCCTATCGAAGTTACCACCGAATACGCGTGGCATGGATTGTTCGGTCGGTCTCTCTTTATCACTCCAGAGCACTACAATTCACACAACAAAGAAGTGTGGCAGGTCGTCAATGCTCCAACGTTCGAATGCGACCCTGAACGTGATGGCACCAACAGCGACGGCACGGTAATGATTCATTTTGCTCAGCGCAAAGTACTGATTGCCGGCATGCGTTATGCCGGCGAAATGAAGAAATCCATGTTCTCTGTCCTGAATTTTTTGCTGCCAGAGAAAGACGTTCTTCCCATGCACTGCTCGGCAAATGCCGGGGCGGACGAGGACGTGACCCTGTTTTTCGGTCTATCGGGTACCGGTAAGACCACGCTGTCAGCAGATCCGGACCGCTTACTGATTGGCGACGATGAGCACGGCTGGGGCAAGGATACAGTTTTTAACTTCGAAGGGGGTTGTTACGCCAAGTGCATCGATTTGACACGCAAAAACGAGCCGGTCATTTTTGACGCCATTCGCTTCGGTGCCATCGTCGAAAATGTCGTCATCAACGAGCAGCGAGAACCTGATTACGCAGACAGCACGCTTACGGAAAACACTCGCGCCTGCTATCCACGAAGCAACATCGAAGCCAAGGTGCCGGGAAATCGCGCTGGCGAACCCAACAACATTATCTTTTTGACCTGTGATGTCAGCGGTGTGCTACCCCCCGTCTCCATCCTGAGCAAGCAGGCAGCGGCCTATCACTTTTTGTCTGGATACACCGCAGCGGTAGGCTCTACAGAAATCGGCTCAACCGAAGCCTACAAAGCCACGTTTTCTACTTGCTTTGGCGCGCCATTCTTCCCAAGGCCAGCCGGCGTCTATGCCGACTTATTGATAAAGCGTATCGAGGAGTTTGGCTCCCGTGTCTACTTGGTCAACACAGGCTGGACCGGTGGGGGTTATGGCGTGGGAGAACGGTTCAATATCCCCACAACGAGAGCCATCATCTCTGCCGTGCAAAGTGGCGCCCTCGTAGGAGCTGAAACAACCCATTTGCCCGGACTAAACCTCGATATCCCGGTTTCCGTGCCCAATGTCGACTCGAATCTGCTCAACCCGAGAGACACGTGGGCCGATAAAGATGCCTACGATTCTGCCGCTACCAGCCTTGTTGAAAAGTTCGAAGAGAACTTTAAGCGGTTCGATGTCGAACCAGGAATCGTCGCTGCTGGGCCTGTCGCTTAACGTGATAGAGTGACGCCAGCGGTTTGATCGAGGTCGATGAATCGATTTCGATCAACCGCTGCGGATAACACATTATTGGAGGCTGGAGCCCACGATGCAGCTGGACGAAGCCACACTTAACGTTTTAGCAACGCCCGATGTTGGGCTCAATCAGTTGATTCGCGGCATCGAGAAAGAAAGTCTGCGGGTTCGCACTGATGGTTCGCTTTCGCAGCAACCCCATCCCAAGGCCTTGGGATCCGCACTGACCCATCGAGCCATTACCACCGATTTTTCAGAGGCTCAGCTCGAGCTTATCACCGGCATTCACCCCAATCCCGAGAGCGTCCTCCAAGAACTCGGCGACATTCATGTCTTTGTGCAGAAAAACATAGGCGATGAGCTGATTTGGCCGAACAGCATGCCCTGCATTTTGGCAGCAGATCAGGAAAAAATTCCGCTGGGCCAGTACGGCAGCTCCAATATTGCGCAGGCCAAAACCGTCTATCGCCGCGGGCTGGGTAATCGTTATGGACGCCTGATGCAGACCATTTCCGGTATTCACTACAACTTTTCGATACCTGACACCCTGTGGACCGCTTTGGGCAAAACCAGTCACGACAGTCGCACGGAAGCCTACTTTGGGCTGATCCGGAATTTTCGGCGCTGGTCTTGGCTGCTGCTGTACTTATTTGGAGCGGCCCCTGCCGTGTGCCGTTCGTTTGTTCAAGGCACCGATCACAAGCTAGAGCTTTTCAGCGAAGGCACCTATTACCTCCCCCACGCCACGAGCTTGAGGATGGGGCGACTGGGTTATCAAAGCGAAGCGCAGAGCGCACTCGATATTTCCTACAACTCAGTTGCAGACTACTCACGCTCGATGCGAATGGGGTTAACGGAAAGCTATCCGGACTACAGTGCCATTGTTCCAGCGGAAGATGGCGAATATCCCCAGTTGAACGACGCTGTGCTGCAAATTGAAAATGAGTTCTACGGCACCATTCGGCCCAAGCGAACCACCCAAAGTGGCGAGCGGCCTTTGTCGGCACTGAATGAGCGCGGTGTTGAATACGTCGAAGTGCGCTGCGTCGACCTCAACCCATTTGAGCCATTGGGTATCAACGCGGAACAAATTCGTTTCATGGACACGTTTCTACTGCTTTGCCTGCTGGCCGATTCTCCAGCAGATTCGGTGGAATCCAGAGCCATACTCGGTCGCAACCAGACGCGAGTCGTCGAGCGAGGGCGTGAGCCAGAGCTACAGCTTGAGAGTGAGTCGGGGCTTATCGGTCTTCACGACTGGGCAACCGCGCTGCTTGATGCCTGTGAGGCGATTGCCGCGGCCTTAGACCAAGCCAACGGCAACGCCGCATCACAGTATCTGGACAGCTTGGGGCAGCAGCGGGATAAATTAGCGCGGCCTCAGCTTACGCCTTCGGCTAAAGTCATCGCCGCCATGGCCATGCGCGGCTCATTCTTCAAGTTCACCATGGATCAGGCTGAGCAGGTGCAAAAACACCTCGCAGCGGCGCCAATCAAGGACGCAACCCTGCGGGAGCTGGAGCAAGAATCTGCTGCATCATTGATACGCCAAGCCGAGATTGAGGCCGCCGACACAAAACCCTTCGCGGAGTTTTTGGAAGGCTATCTTGCCCTGCCGTAACCCCTTGGTCATGCGAGCAAACACAGGCGATGCCCGGTGAATTTTCTGGCCCATTGCGCCTTGGCGCAGGACGCCAGCGACTGCTGGGAAAACGGCAATGCACTGCGCGACGGCCTGTTGGCCGGCGCAATACTCGCGGACTTCGGCAAGGGGCCTATCGCCTCACATTTGCCCCTGGATCTGCAGGCTGGCATTCGACTGCACCGACGGATTGACGCATTTACCAATCAGCACGATCTGATTCGCGACACCTACGCCTCGTTTCCCCCAGAGCTGCGCCGCTACGCGCCGATTTTCCTCGACATTCTCGGCGACTACTACTTATCTCGGACTTGGGGTGATTACTACGCGGAAGCGCGGCCAGACTTCAGCCAGCGCTGCTACGACGCCTGCGCAACCTATGCCGGATACCTGGGTGAAACCAAGGCACCGCAGCTGCACAAATTCATGCAATACATGCGCAGTACGGACCTGCTGGCAAACTATGATGACTGGGAGCACGTTGAACGTGGCTTACACTCAGTGCTCAGACGCCTGGGACGAACATCCCTCTCTAAAGCAGTTAACATTGCAGCGGATGCACAGCGAGATTCAGGTGAACACGCTTTCCGCTTATACTTCGCCGATCTTCGAGACCAGTTGCCCGCATGGGCGACCCTTGCAACTGCCGTCAGCTAGTGTCGGCCCCAACTAACGAACAGCGAGAAGACTTTTGAAAGCGGTACTTTGCGAAGCGTTCGGCCCAGCCGAAAATCTGGCCCTTGCCGAGGTGGCCTCACCTGAACTCAAGCCAGGACATGTGATTGTAGACATCCAATCCTGCGCGTTGAATTTTCCCGATGTACTCATGGTGGAGGGGAAATATCAGTCCCTCCCGCCTTTCCCCTTTACACCCGGTGGCGAGTTCGCCGGCACGGTGAGTCAGGTCGCACCTGACGTCTCGCAGTGGCAGGTAGGCGACGACGTCTTCGCCGCTTGCGGACACGGTGCCATGGCGGAGCAAATTAGCGTTGCTGCCAGTGCATTGAGAGCTAAGCCACAAGGTATGAGCTTTGCGAAAGCGTCGGGCATTAGCACCACCTATGGCACGTCCTACTACGCGCTGAAGCAGCGGGCCGATTTGAAGCCTGGTGAAACCTTACTGGTGCTGGGTGCCGCAGGCGGCGTAGGCTTAGCAGCAGTGGAACTTGGTAAGGCGATGGGGGCACGGGTCATAGCCGCTGCGTCAAGCCCTGAAAAACTCGAGGTTGCTCGGCAGGCGGGTGCGGATGACTTAATCGACTACAGCGATGGCGAACTCAAAGAAAAGGTTAAAGCGTTAACTGAGGGACGAGGCGCCGACGTTATTTATGACCCTGTCGGAGGCCCCATGTTTGATCAGTGTATGCGCTGCATCAACTGGACCGGACGCGTGCTGGTCGTTGGGTTTGTCGGTGGCGACATTCCTAAAGTGCCGACCAATCTTGTACTCCTGAAAAATTGTCAGGTTGTTGGTGTGTTTTACGGCGCTTTTTCTGGACGCTTTCCGGCCGATAACGAACAGAACTTTGCGGAGCTTATCGAGATGTTTGCCGTTGGCAAATTACATGCAGTCGTCGGCGCTGAGTACCCACTGACTGACTACGTCGAAGCGTTGAATAGTCTGTCCCAACGTCGGGCTGTCGGCAAAATTGTGGTGAATATCTGATGAAAAATAGTTTGAAAACAGAACAGTGGGCGACTTGGATTTGCCTAGGCGCCGGCGGAATCCTCTGCATTGGGCTACTGGTCGAATTTGCTCTGGGGCTCGCCCCGTGCCCCCTGTGCATGATGCAGCGCATCTGGTTTGCCTTGACCGGCATCGTCGCCTGGATTGGCCTGTCTCATAACCCTCGATGGGGTATCTACCCGGTAGTCAGCGCCCTATGAGCCATGGTGGGCGGAGGATTCGCCATTCGGCAGCTCTGGCTGCAAAGCCTGCCGGCGGATCTGGTGCCAAGTTGCGGGCCCGATTTGTCTTATATGATTGATGCCTTTCCGCTTGGTGACCTGTTGGCCGCGATGACTTCCGGTACTGGGGACTGCGCCGTGGTCCACGATGTTATTCCCCTGATGAGCATTGCGGGCTGGTCCTTGTTCGGCTTCAGCCTGCTGCTTTTTGCCAGCGTTATGCAGCTACGCCAAAGCTTACGATAGAAGGCGTCTATGACCGGGTGATACCGCCACTGGTGCCACCCCTATATACACTGCTATATTTCTCGCCCTTTTGATTTTGGCAATACCGGTTTTCATAGCTCGCCGGTGAGCCTCGGGTTTTGGATCACTATGGCAGATCTCAATATTCTGGTTGTAAACAGCAAGGGTGGTTGCGGTAAAACGACCGTGGCCACCAATCTGGCCACCGCCTACGCAAATGCAGGCTTGAGCGTTGGCTTATACGACTGCGATCCCCAAGCCAGTGCCCGGCACTGGGCCGAATCTCGCAGTGAAGATCTTTGCCCTATCGACCTGCGCTTTTGTCCCGATCCCAAAAACATCGAATCCGCAAATACCCGCAGTTATGACGTTTGCGTCTATGACTCCGCACCCGGCATTTCCACCAAGCCGGCGCTGCAATCCGAATTCGAAGATTTGCTTAAGCATAGCGATGTGATTGTAGTCCCTATGTTGTCCTCAGCTTGGGATATTCGAGCAGGGGAGCGTTTCATTACGCAGCTGATGACCCAACGTGTTTGGCGAGCACGCCCGCGACCCATTGCCGTGGTCAGCAATCGAGTCAACGGCAACCTGACCGGCCAGCAGCAGCTGCAGCATTTTTTGAGCTGTTCAAACGTGCCAGCCGTGGCGAAGTTTCGTGAATCACCTGTCTATGCTGACGCAGGCGACAAGGGTCAAGGTGTGATGGAGATGAAGCACAACCGCGCGGCACGTAAGGAATTTAAGGCTTGGCGCATGTTGATGGACTGGATCGCGGAGAACGCGAAAAACCAGATCGAAACTCGGCTTCCTGCAGCGCCATTGGCCGCTCCCAGAACATCTGCCACCACGCGAAGCAGCGAAAAGCAGAGAAAAGCTTAGACGCGACCGTTTCGAACC
>CAJWZG010000132.1 GCA_913049565.1 uncultured Gammaproteobacteria bacterium | reverse complement strand
TTGCCCACTATTTAATTGCAAATTCAAGTTATCCAATATCATTTTCCGACCAAAGAAGAACTGATTGCCGCAACCGTAGAGCACCTGCTCATGCGCACTGTCCCTAATGCCAATCAGCCCTACGAAAGTGTCGACGCTGCATTACTAAACGCCTGGCTTCGGATGATCAATACGTCGGCGTATCGGGCGCTGTTAGAGGTGTTAAACGCAGCGCGAATAGACGGTAAATTGCGGCTACGAATCTCAGCCGAACTGCTCGCATGGGGCAAGAATCTTGATCAACAGTCCCTGTCTATTTATCAAAGCTCCGATGAGCAATTGGCATCGCCGCAAGGCGACGCGCAAGTGATCATGCTGCTGAATATGACGCGCAGCTTTATGCGCGGGCTGCTGACCCAAGAACAATATGGCGTTTCGCCAGAAGAAACGCTGACCTATGTCGGTAAGTGGATTGAACTAATTGCGCCGTTGTTAAAACTGCGTAGGGCATCGATACAGGTACGCTGATTGCCTGGCACTTTGCTCAAGCACCAGCCAGCGCACGAATAACTTTAAAGAGGACGTAAGATGAGCATCGCACAGGCGGAAGTCGCAGAGTTTGAGGAGCAGGCCGACCGTTGGTTTGCGGAGAACAAGCCGGGTAACCCGGGCTTTATTTTGCCCGAAACCTTTATGGAGGTTGGTACTGATCAGCAGTTTGAGTTTTTGCGTAACTGGCAGCAAAAAGTTTATGAAAACGGCTATGTGGGCATGTCGTGGCCGAAGGAATTTGGTGGTCATGGTATGGATCAAGTGTTTCAAGATATCGCAACTAAGGCGATGGCTAAACACCGAGTACCATTTCTACCCAACACCATTGGATTAAACTGGGCCGGACCACTAATTCTTGCGATGGGTAGCGAGGAAGAAAAGAGCAAGTACATCAAGGGCATTCTTAGCGCCGAGGATATTTGGTGTCAGGGGTTTTCAGAGCCAGATCACGGCTCCGATTTGGGTAGCGCCCAATGTAAGGCGGTCAAAGATGGCGACGAGTACGTGATCAACGGCTCGAAAATTTGGACGAGCCTGGGCTCTTATGCCAAGTACATGATCTTGATTGCTCGCACATCCACGGATGGTCCGAATAAGTACGCGGGCTTGAGTTTTTTCTTGGCACCCATGCAGGCTCAGGGTATCGAACCGCGTCCCATCAAAAAGCTCACGGGTGAATATGGTTTCTGCCAAACGTTCTTTAACGACGCGCGCATTCCTGCCTCATGCATGATGGGAAAAGAAGGAGAGGGTTGGAAAGTGGCTATGGCAACGCTGATGTTCGAGCGTGGGGCAGCGGGGGGCCAAGCCGGTGGACTGGCCATGATGGATTTGAGCATCGACGACATTGTGGAACTGGCACGCCGGGCTAAACGCAACGGCAAGCCAGCCATTGACGATCCGTATGTGCGCGAGCAGCTGGTCGATCTTATCACCGAATCTAAAGGGAACAGCTATATGGCAGCTCGATCCAAAGTGTCCGGTCTTGCAACGGATTGGCCAGACGCAGTGAGCATGTCGGGCAAGCTCCGCTCTTCAGAACTCAAGCGGCGTATGTGCCAGTTTGCTATATCACTGCAAGGAGCCAACGGAGCTCGCTATGTTAGCTCAGACGCAGTGGACGGCGGGCTGTGGCAGCGGTCATACCTCAATGCCTTTTCAGGAACCATCGGAGGCGGCACGAGCCAGATACAGCACAACATTATCGGCGAGCGTGTGCTTGGATTGCCCAAAGGCTAGGGCAGCTAGCCTTACCAAGGAAGTACTTATTCATGGCGACTATAGAGTTTTCAGAAGAACAAACTATGTTGATGGAAACGGCGGTCGATTTCTGCCGCAAACATTCACCCATAGATCGTGTCCGTGCCCAGATAGACCAGCCTGAAGGCATCGATCCATCTGTGTGGCAGGAGATGATCGACTTGGGTTGGTTAGGCATTACCGTACCCGAGCAGTACGGGGGGCTGGGGCTTACGTTGGCCGATGCGGTACCCATCGCTGAAAACATGGGTAGATATTTGATGGGTTCTCCCTTCGTGGCGACCACGTTAGCCAGCCAGGCCATTATCGCGAACGGTAGTGATGCCCAGAAGGAGTTGTGGCTACCCCAGATTGCGGAAGGTAGCGCCGCATCGATGGCGTTAACCGAGGAGGACGGCAGTTGGATCCTGACTGAAGTGGGCAGCCATGCTCAGTTGCAGGGTGAGGAGTTAGTGCTTACTGCGAAGAAGTGCTTTGTGCTCGACGCTTCTCAAGCGGCCGTGTTCGTGTTGTCTGCGAACATCGACGGCGTGGCTAGGCTAATTTCGATTGCATCAGATCAGCTGCCTGAAGGTGCTCTCACCCGCGAGACGGTTATCGATGAAACCCGGCGTAGCTATACGCTAGAGGTCGACTGTCTTAGGCTACCCAGCGATCAACTGCTACCGGGAACGGATTTTGCCAGCATCGAACAATCTGCGCTGCTTCTGCTGACAGCGGAGATGTCGGGAGGGTTATCCGGCGTTTTGCATGTGATTATCGATTACCTCACCACGCGTAAGCAGTTTGATCAGTACATTGGCAGCTATCAGTCTCTGAAACATCCAACCGTGCAAATTCTGCTGTCTTTAGAGGCATGTCGATCGCATTTGTATCGAGCGACAACGTGTTTCGCTCAGGGCGATGAGAAAGAAACGGAAGCCGCGGTGCGTATGGCCAAAGCTCAAGGCAGCGAGGCCTTTGCCTTTGCCGGTGATCGGGCCGTGCAATTTCACGGAGGATTTGGATTTACTTACGAATGCGATGCCCAATTGTTTTTACGACGCGCGCTGTGGTGTCAATATCAGTTTGGAGATGCGGCCTATCACCGCAATTTGCTGGCGCCCCTTCTGCTCGATTAGAGGTGCTGGATTAAGGAAGCAAGGAATAAGGAACAAGAAAAAAGATTAGAGATTGATCCCTGCTATGTAACGTCTGAGGCAGCTTCTAAAGAGGTTTAAGTGAAAATCTTCCACAGGATACCTAGGGTGAATGCGAGGTTAAATGCGGCTATCCAGCGGATGACAATTTGTTCGCTACGGATCTGCTCCAGTCGAAGGTCGATGCCATTAAAGCGCGAATCAATGCTGTTGAATCGCGCATCGTAGTTGGCGAGTGCGGTTTCAGCCTCTCCTGCCGTTTCAACACTGGCGCCGGCCTCAACGAAAGCTTCGTAGATTTCTTGAAGCATAGTAGCCACGAAAGCGTAGTGACAGATTGCTAAGAAACTTACAATTCATTATCGACGCGCGAGTCTGTGCGATATTGAACATGATCGATGGGAGAAAACGACAAAAATGACGGCAACAACGATGAAGCTATACCACTGCGCGGATGCGCGTTCACTGCGGCCACTATGGGCGCTAGAAGAAATGGGTTTGGACTACGAGCTCATTAACATGGAGTTTCCCCCGCGAGCGACCTATCCGGGGTATTTGGATCTGAATCCGCTAGGTACAGTGCCTACGTTCACGGACGGTGATCTGGTGATGACCGAGTCTTCTGGGATTTGTCATTACCTTGAGGATACGTACGGGCCTACGTCGATTGGCGTCGCAAAGGATCATCCGGCTTATGGTGAATACTTAAATTGGCTCTATCGCAGTGACGCCACGTTGACCTTTCCGCAAACCTTGGTGCTGCGCTACACCCGTTTAGAGCCTGAGGAGCGCCGTATCCCTCAAGTAGTAGAAGACTATTCCATTTGGTATTTCTCGCGCCTGCGCTCAGTAGAACTGGCGCTTGAAGGTAAAGATTTCCTTTGTGCGGACAAGTTCACCATCGCAGACATCGCCGTGGGTTATGCGCTGTTCTTAGGCGTGTCGCTGGGTTTGGATGAGCGCTACAAACCGAACTGCAAACGCTACTTGGCAAGCCTCATGGAGCGGCCTGCTTTTAAAAGCGCTCGGGAAAAACAGCTGGCTTAGGCAGGGTTACCAATCATGAAAATCAATACCGGCTTACCTGCCCATGATCTGAATGCCGTGGGCGCGTCAGCACAGGCAATCGAAGAACACGGGTTTACTGGCGTATCCACGCAAGAAAACCGTCAGGATGCGTTTTTGCCTCTCGCGGTGGCAGCGACGCAGACCGAATCGCTCGAGCTGCGAACCAGCATTGCTATCGCATTTTCGCGCAGCCCTATGGTGGCGGCGAATCTCTCTTGGGATCTGCAGCGCGCTAGCAAGGGCCGATTTACATTGGGAATCGGTAGCCAAGTCAAAGGGCACAACATACGCCGCTTCAGCGTTCCTTGGTCGCCGCCGGCTCCGCGTATGCGTGAATATGTGCAGTCATTGCGGGCGATTTGGGATTGTTGGGCAAATGGCACACCGTTGGATTATCAGGGCGAGCACTATCAATTCAGTTTGATGACACCGAATTTCACTCCCGAGCCCTGCGAATACGGCATGCCTAAGGTGCAAATTGCGGCGGTTGGGCCAGTGATGATGAAAGTAGCAGCACAAGAGTGCGATGGCGTGATGCTGCATGCGTTTTGCACGGGTAAGTATTTGCAGGAAGTCATCGTGCCGCGACTTGCTGAAGGTTTGGCTGACTCAGGCCGAAGTCGCGAGGATTTTGAAATCAGCGGGGGTGGTTTTGTGGTGACCGGCGCCGATGATGAAGCCGTAAGTAAAATGTTCGAATGGGTGCGCATGCGGGTCGGGTTTTATGGCTCGACGCCATCCTACTGGTCGGTCTTTGAACAACATGGCTGGGAAGATCTGGGGCACAAGCTCAATGACATGTCGAAAAAAGGGCAGTGGGAGCAGATGACCGAAGCCGTGTCCGATGACATAGTACGTGAATTTTGCGCGGTTGGTCGGTTTGATCAAATCGCAGATCAAATCCGTGATCGCTTTGCGGGATCGGTAGATGTTATTGCTTTGCCAGACGACACGCCTAAAGATTTGCTGCAGGAGCTGCGGACGCTGTAGCTATCTTAGTCGGAAAGACAGTCGCGAAAAAAGCCGGAAGACGCTTCGGCATCCCCCGACTTTTTGGTCAGTTAAACGTTAATACCAACGTTGTTTGATCTCAGAAATTGGCGCTTACACCTAAGAAGCGAAAACGAGACCAAACGCCTCGTAACCTTCGTGATACGCGTTTTCATTGCCCATCGAGGGATCGCCAGCAATGGGAGAGGTTTTATCGAAGATATTCTTTGCATCAACACGGATTTGTAGAGCCTTGTAGTCGTAAAAGGCCGTTAGATCGACGTAGTTTTGAGATCCAAAGCTCGGTCTGCTATCGGCGTCTGCATCGACTCCGGCATTGGTCAAATATCGCGGGGATCGATTCTCAAAGTGTGGAAAGAAGGATTGATTTGCTGGATCAACGGTAGCTATGTGAGGCGGTTCTGGGATTCCCGTCTTTTGTTATGACTGTTGAGTGGCTGGAAGTGGCGAGTTTATTCGTTGGGTATCTCTTGGCTAATGCGGCATTGGTTTGTCTTCGACCATCGCTTACGCGGAAAATCTGCGCTATCTTTATACGCTAAAGGAATTAGGAGGAGTGCGATGAGCGAAGCCATAGATACAACACCAGCACCGGAGTTTGTTCGTCCGGGCAGCGAACAAGACCACACTAAAAAAGGTCCCATTCCAGCCGCCTACGATGTGCCACTGGAAGAAATCAATCCTGTTTGGAATCGTCTGTTTAGCGAGAACCGCATGCTTGAATACTTTGAGCGCCTGCGTCGCGAAGACCCCGTGCACTTCAACGAATCTGAAGTCGCCGGTCGTTACTGGTCGTTGACCCGTTACGAAGAAATCAAGGCTGTTGATTCGGATCATAAGAATTTCTCGAGCGCTCATGGCATCACACTGGGTTTTCCTATCGACCAGCCATTACCCGAGGGTGCCCTCGACGTCAGTATGTTTATTGCGATGGATCAACCCAAGCACGATGTGCAGCGTAAGACCGTCTCGCCTGTGGTATCAACCCGCAACTTAGCGGCGATGGAAGCGTTGATTCGAGAGAGAACCTGTGAGGTTTTGGATTCACTACCAGAGGGCGAAACATTTGACTGGGTGGATACTGTTTCTATCGAACTCACCACACGCATGCTCGCAACGCTGTTTGATTTTCCTTATGAAGATCGAGCGAAGTTAACGCGGTGGTCAGATGTGGCAACGGCGGTACCCGGCGGCGGCGTCATCGATACAGAGGAGCAACGGCGCGAAGAACTGATCGAATGCCTGGTGTGCTTTACGCAGATTTGGGAAGACCGTAAAAAGAATCCTACCGGAGACTTGGTGTCCATGCTTGCCCATGGCGAAGAAACCAAAGACATGGAGCCGATGGAATTTTTGGGTAATCTGATCTTGTTGATTGTGGGCGGCAACGACACGACGAGAAACTCAATGTCTGGCGGCGTGCTAGCACTTAATGAGTTCCCGCAAGAGTATGAAAAGCTCAAAAACGATCATTCGCTGATCCCTAACATGGTAGCCGAGATCATTCGCTGGCAGACACCACTGGCCTACATGCGCCGTACAGCCAACAACGATTGCGTTGTTGGGGGCAAGCAAATTAAGGCGGGCGATCAGATGCTGATGTGGTATCTATCAGGCAATCGTGATGAGAGCGTTTTTGATCAGGGCGAAGATCTCATCATTGATCGCAAGAACGCGCGCAATCATTTGTCCTTTGGCTTTGGTATTCATCGCTGTATGGGTAACCGGCTTGCTGAGATGCAGCTGCGGGTTCTGTGGGAAGAGATCATGGAGCGTTTTGAAAATATCGAAGTTGTGGGGGAGGTA
This sequence comes from uncultured Gammaproteobacteria bacterium, assembly GCA_913049565.1. Next base: position 1,067 of record CAJWZG010000132.1, on the reverse strand, counting down.
GAACGTACATTCTCTTCTTTCGTAAAGGGGTATACCTCGCTGCCCGTGCGGGTGACCCGCAAGTAGTCCGAACGCAAGGGCGTGATACGAGGCGCAAGACGCTGTAGTTTGCCCTCTAGGCTCAGGCAACATAGTTAGAGCCTTTAATCCAAGCGCGAGTAACTCTCGCGCTTTTTCTTTGCAATATTTTATTTGTATGGGCGGCCGATGTGGCTACTCAATCATGGCTCAATGTTGAGGTTTTTTTGCACTACGCAATCAATGGATTCCGCTTACTGGTCTTTATCTTAGCTGTAGCGTCTGCCGCTAGTTCCCACGGCGCGCAGCCGTCCCTAGAGGCTAAATTGTTGGACGACCAACCCGTTATCGATGGCCTGGTGCTGGACGATGTGTTGTGGCAACAAATTCAGCCGGGTACTGATTTTCAGCAAGTTCAGCCAGACGAGGGCCAGCCAGCGTCAGCGCGAACTGAGGTGCGAATAGGCTATACCGTCGATACGCTGTTCGTTGCCATTGTCTGCTACGACGACGATCCGGCCACTCTCATTGTCGCCGACAGTCGCCGAGACGCAGGGCTTAGCGATCTCGACAGTTTCCAAATGATCATCGATGGCTTCCAAGATCGCCAAAATGGTTTTGTCTTTGGCACCACTCCAGCGGGCGGTGAATACGATGGGCAGGTAACCAAAAGCGGGGGTGGTGGTTTCAGCTCTGCAGACTTTAATTTGAACTGGGATGCTTCATGGGAAGTGGTGACCTATGTCGGTGACTTTGGTTGGAGTGCGGAATTTGCTATTCCGTTTAAATCGCTTCGCTACAGTGGCAAGGCTGGCCAAAACTGGGGGATTAACTTTCAGCGGAACATCGCGCGTCGAGATGAAGTCGCTTATTGGGCTCCGCTACCACGTCAGTACAACTTGTATCGGCTCGCTGAGGCGGGAACCCTGACAAATCTGACACCCTCGAGTCAGCGCTCACTCAAGGTTACGCCTTACGTGCTGGGCACAGTGGATCGCGGTGGTGATGCCCAACCAGGTACCCATAACGACATGGAGCTAGGGTTTGAT
>CAJWZG010000131.1 GCA_913049565.1 uncultured Gammaproteobacteria bacterium | reverse complement strand
CAGCCTAGCGAGCAACATATCGAACACTATCCGCTTGCCGCAGCAGCCCTGCAATGCTGTGGGGGAGCTGTGACGTTGCTCTACGAGCCGCTTGGGCTATCCCAGCCAGATGTTGTGATCTTTGGCGCGGGCCATGTCGGTCAGGCAGTGCTGCGGCTGCTCAAAGCGTTGCCTATTCGAACCACGGTGCTCGACTCGCGCCCAGCGTGGCTAGAGCCGGCTGCGGCGCAACATAAGCTGCTGCTCCCCGAAACCGTTATTATTGATGGATTGAACGAGAAAAATCTAATGCAGTGGGTGCCCGCCAACGCTTGGGTCTTCGTGCTAACCCATGATCATCTGCTCGATTACCAGCTGATTTCGGCGCTCACGCGACGAGAAGATTTGCGCTTCTTAGGACTGATTGGCTCAACCACAAAGTGGCAGAACTTTTCGTTAAGGCTGCAACGCGATGGTGCTTCGGCGGCGCAGCTGGCTCAAGTCCAGTGTCCCATAGGCGATGGGGCTGCTCGCTTCAAAGAACCAAAGGCCATTGCCATAGATGTGGTTGCTAAGCTGCTACGCGACATCAGCAATGCAGATCTCTTGGGTCAGAGGTCCACAACACCCGACGATACGGATGCTAAAATAGAAGCTACTAGCAAGCGCGTGAGTAAACGCCAGCTTCGTGAGCAAGTGCCGGGCTTGTTTCTTTGACTACCCTACAACAATTCAACCTGATGCAATCTGAGCAGGCCCAGACTACTGTTATGGGTTGGTGTTACTGCGCCTCATGGGCTGCCGACGTGGTGGAGCATCGCCCCTACAGTGATATCCAGTTGCTCAGTGATTACTGCGAAACGCGTTGGCAAATGACATCGTCGTCTGAGGTTGAAGCTTCGTTAGCGGCGCATCCCTTGATTGGAGATGTTGAGCTACTGCGAGCGAAATTCCCTCCCGGCGATCAGCAGGCGAGGGCGGCAAGGGCTGAGCAGGGGCAAGTGTTGCAGGCAAGCACTGCGACTCTCGATGAGCTGGCGCGGCTTAATGTTGCTTACAAGGAACGCCACGGGTTTATCTTTGTCGTTTGCGCAAAACATCTCAGCGCCGCGGCCATGCTTGTTGCGATTCGCGACAGGATCGGTAACACCACCTCCGATGAACTAATCTGTGCGGCAGATGAGCAACGAAAAATATTTTTGCTGCGTATCCAGAGCGCCTTCCAAGGGCAAATCGACTAAGACGACGAAACGTACAATCAAGGTTTGGGAGTGACTGTACGCGAGGGTTGAAAAAAAGAGAGACGACGATTGAATAGGTTAGCAGTGATATGACGAGTGAAACTCCGCGCACATTGGTCACCACGCATGTGCTGGACCTAATTAGCGGCTTCCCAGCCCCAGGCATGAATGTGAGCTTGACGGATATGCATGGCGTTAAGCTTTGCGAAGCAAGCACTAACAATGATGGTCGAATTGAATATTGGGGCAGCGACATGAGCCTGCCGGTTGGTGTCTATCGTATGACATTCGATGTGGCTGGTTATCGACACTCACTGGTCGGTCAGCAAGACCCAGATTTTTTTCCGCAGATCGATCTTGTTTTTAATTTGCGCGGTGACCGTGAGCGCGTGCACATTCCCGTTCTGCTGAGTGCTTACGGCTATACCACCTACCGAGGCAGCTAACGGTGCAAACCCTATCGCTACGTGCCAAATTGATGAGCTTTGCTCTCGACGCCGATGGTACTGTCGATGTGATGTACTTTGAGGATGGTGTGTTGATTTGCGCCGGTAATAGGATTGATTCGGTGATGTCAGCCGCAGATTACGCGGCCGGCGGCGGTGATTTGGATGCCTGTGAAGACCTGCGCCCTTGTTTTATTTGTCCTGGGTTTGTCGATACTCACTTGCACATGCCGCAACTTGGAATCATCGCCAGCTACAGTCCACAGCTATTGGACTGGCTGGATCGGTTCGCATTTCCGGCCGAGCAGGCATTTGCTGATTCTGCATTTGCGGCAGAGCGGGCAGAGCATTTTCTCGATCAAGTGATTGCCTCCGGAACAACCTGCGCGCAGGTTTTTACCACGGTTCATGAACATGCCTGCGACCATCTTTTTGCTGCCGCGCAAAGCAGAGATATGGCCATGGTTGCTGGCAAAGTCATGATGGATCGCCTTGCACCCGCGCCGCTGATGCAAGAGCCCTACGCCTGCGCCAGCGCTTGCGAGGGACTGATCAACAAGTGGCATGGTAAGGGACGCCTGCGCTACGCGCTCACGCCGCGTTTCGCTATTACCTCTAGCGAAGAACAGTTAGCACTCTGTGGTGAGCTGCTCGAGAGCCATCCGAGCGTACTCCTTCAGACGCATCTATCGGAAAATCAGGAAGAGATCGGCGAGGTCGCTCGCTTGTTCCCACAAGCCGACGACTACCTCAGTGTATATGAGCACTTCGGTTTGAATATGTCCGCCACCACATTCGCTCATGGCATCCACCTATCGGCGAGCGAGCGCGAGCGAATCGTTGCGGCCGAAGCCAAGGTGGCGTTTTGCCCTAGCTCCAATTTATTTTTAGGGAGTGGTTTGTTCGATCTTGCTGCCATGCCGATGGACAATCTTTCTATTGCCAGCGACGTGGGCGGCGGCACAGGTCTGTCAATGCTTTATACCTGCGCTGAGGGTTATAAAGTGGGCCAAGCTCGGGGGCATCAAATGCATCCTACCGAGGCTTTTTATTCGATCACTGCGGGTAACGCTAAGTCACTAGGTTTGGCGGATGAGATTGGCCAGTTGCGGTCAGGCTACTCAGCAGATCTCGTGGTGTTGAATCCTTCGAGGCCAAAACTGCTGGCTGAGCGTTTTGCGATTTGCCAAGAGTTAAATGATGCATTGTTTGCTTTTATGATGCTTAGCGATGACCGCAGTATTGAGCGTTGCTACATTGCGGGCCAACTGGCCTACGATGCGAGTGCGCAATGATGGGTTTTGAATTTAACATCAGCGAATGGACAATTTTGCTTTTTCGGGTACTGCATATTGTCACTGCGATTGCGTGGATTGGTGCATCGTTTTATTTCGTCTGGTTGGATATGAATTTGCGTCCTGTACCCGAAGCGAAGCACGGTAAGGGCCTTCATGGAGACCTTTGGGCGATTCACGGCGGTGGCATTTATGAGGTGCAAAAGTACTCGCTGGCGCCGCCGCAGATGCCGCAAACCCTGCATTGGTTCAAATGGGAGGCCTATAGCACTTGGCTAACGGGCAGTGCCCTGTTGGTGTTCCTATACTACGGCCGGGCGCAAACCTACCTCATCGATGGCTCTAGCTGGGTGCAAGAACCCAGCGTGGCTATTTTTACCAGTATTGGCTTTTTGATGCTCAGCGTCTTGGGTTATGAGGTATTAGTGCGGAGCAAAAATCTTTATGCCCGTCCACTTACGGCGCTGATCGTTGTTTGGCTAGGTACGCTTTGTTGGTTGGCTTTTCAGCTCTTCAGCCAAAAGGCCGCGCCAATTCATATTGGCGCGGCAATGGCTTCTATCATGGCGGCAAACGTACTGCTGGGAATCATTCCAGGACAGCGAGCATTGGTGCAGGCCATCGAGTCCGGTAGCGAGCTGGACCCTGAGCCAGCCTTGGCCGCTCGCAAACGATCGCTACACAACAATTATCTGACCTTGCCCGTAGTGCTGTGCATGTTGTCGAACCACTCGATGTTCCTATATGGACATCCTCTGGCTTGGGCGATACTGATTGCGCTGATGCTCAACGCCGCTTACCTGCGGCACTTCTTTAATCTGCGACATCAAGGAATCCTGCGGCCGAGTATTATCGTCATCTCTGCCGTGATCTTTGTGGTAACGGCCATGGTCAGTGATAGTCTTGCTGGGAGCGTGAGCTCTGTCGAGGACGACAGTGAGGTGGCGGTCATTACCGACCAGCAGATGCTATTGCTAGTTGCCAAGAACTGCGCCAATTGTCATGCGCGTGAGCCGACGTTTCCTGGTTATGCGGCGGCTCCTGGCGGCATTGTGTTGGACAGCCTTGAGGCGCTAAATACGTACAAAGAGCGTACTGTGAGTTCGCTAAAGAGTGGCTACATGCCCTTGGGAAACATGGGCGGTCTCACCGATGAGCAGCGCGCGGCTATGCTGCGCTATCTTGAGTAAAGATTCGCTTGCGCTGAAAGGCAATCAGCTTCTTTCTGTGTAGCTAAGTTGGTGCATGGTTTGTGTGCCAGTGCCGAGCAATATCTACTCTGCGACACAGCCAGATATCTCGGTGCTCTAGTACGTACTCTATAAATTTTCGTAATGCTCGAGTTCTTCCCGGTCTGCCAGCGATTCTACAGTGCAGGCCGACGTTGAGCATTTTTGGAGCAGTAGCGCCCTCGTCGTATAGCTGGTCAAAAGCGTCCTTCAGGTAGTCAAAGAATTGTTGGCCAGAATTAAAACCTTGTGGAGTAGCGAAGCGCATATCATTGGTGTCGAGCGTATAGGGGATAATTAAATGAGGCTGGCTTTCTTCGATATGCCAAAAGGGTAAATCGTCCGCGTACGAATCCGAGTCGTACAGCAGACCGCCATGCTCTAACAATAGTTTGCGGGTGTTTGGACTGTCCCTACCGGTATACCAACCAAGAGGTGGGTCGCCAGTGATCCTTTTGTGCGTTTCAAAGGCTAGGGCAATTTGCTCTCTCTCCTCCTCTAGCGGCATAGTTTGATGGCTTATCCACCGGTAGGAGTGACTGGCAATATCCCAATTAGCCCGCAACATCGCCTCAACCGCTGGGGCGTTGCGCTCCATGGCCATGCCAACGCCAAAAACCGTGATTGGCACTGACAAATCGCTAAATAGCCTATGCAAACGCCAAAACCCTGCGCGGCTCCCGTACTCGTACAAAGATTCCATGCTCATATGACGCTGAGGGAAGGATTCGGCGTTGATTATTTCCGAAAGGAAAGTTTCAGAACCTGAATCGCCGTGCAAAATATTATTTTCTGCGCCCTCCTCGTAGTTAAGGACTATCTGTACGGCGAGGCGGGCGTTATTGGGCCAATTAGGTGCCGGTGGGTGCTCAGCGTATCCCATCATGTCACGGGGGTAGTCGAACAAGGCTTTCTCCTTTTTAGCGTCATACTTTAACAAAGCGAAAAATGTTGCAAAAGCACCTGTCGTTTCCGGTCAACTTCGAAGGACCCTTGGCAAAAAGTTTATCGCGAAACCCCTGTGCACTAATTTGGTGCTCGAAAGTTAGTTTCGGCACTAGCATGGCTCGCTATTGTCCTTGCGCCAGTGATTTTTAACTGAATGCATTGCCTGCTAAATAAAGTGGGCGTAGGGGAATAAGGCTGAAACTGCGAGTTTTACGATCAGCAAAGGAGACTAACGACGAGCGCTAGAAGAGAGTACCTGTCGTGCTTCCTCTAGGGTTCGTGGCATAGCTTTTGCAGGAAAGGGTATAGGGAAAGCCGTTTAGTTGGTCATTGCTCGTAGCCTGGTACTCCTTAAAGCCGCGTAGTCCCGCAACCCGTGCAAAGTCAGCTAGAGAGTTAAATAGGAGGAAATTATGAGAATACATCTCATGGCCGCGTCGGCGGCTATAGTCATCAGCTTACTCCACTACGCAGCTCACGCCGAAGAAGATACGTTGTCCCTTTCGCTCTCAGAACAAGCAGATTCGGACTCTGCGGCGGCAGTCAGTCAGGAAAAAATAGATGCTTTCGCGGAGGCAGAGGCGCGGGATCTTCAACGTTTTAGAGCATCAACACAGCGCCTTGAGAGTCTTGAGATTTACAATATGCAGCTGCAAAAGCTCATCGACTCACAGGCTCGCGAGATCGAATCGATCGTCAGACAGACGGAAGAAATAGAGGGTATAGAAACTGGCGCGCTGCCGCTGATGATTACGATGACCTCGACGCTAAGCGAGATTGTTAATCTCGACGTGCCTTTTTTAATTGCTGAGCGCGAGCAGCGTGTTGCCAATTTAGCCTCCTTAATTGACCGAGCGGATGTCACTGCGGGCGAGAAATTTCGCCGCATTATGGAAGCCTATTTGGTGGAGGTTGACTATGGGCGGACGATTGAAGCCTATCGTGGAGAATTGGCGATGAACGGTGAGTCAAGGACCGTAGACTTTTTGCGGATTGGTAGAGTGGGTTTGTATTACCAAACGCTCGATGGAGAAGAGAGTGGCCAATGGAGCGCCAAGCGTGCCAAATTCGAGCGGCTCGATGACTCAGCTCGTCGACCGATTATGTTGGGTTTGAGAGTCGCTCGAAAACAGTCCCCTCCGGAGCTGCTATCGCTACCTATCAACGTGCCGGAGATGCTGCCGTGAATAACTTCAATAACTCTGTGTCGGACAGCTTGATTCGAAAGATGTTTCAGTCCGCATGCAAATATATTGGCGGTGCTTTGATGTTTGTCGTCTTGGTTTTTTCGCAGCTTGTGGCGGCGGAGGACGCCTCTTTAGAGGGACTTTTTGAGCGAGTGAAAAGTGGTAGTTCGGCCGAGGCTGAAAGGAATCAACAGCGCGAGGCTAGATTTTCTAGCTCTGCCGCGGAGAAATCCGCCATGTTACGTGAGGTGCAGGCGAATGTTCGACAGCAGGAAGCCCTTAAGGATCGGCTGAAAACACAGTTCGATAGTAATGAGGACCGGCTGATCGAAATCACCACAATACTGGATCGCCGCGTTGGCGATTTGGGGGAGTTGTTCGGAGTTTTCCGACAGACTGCGGATGATACTCAAAATCTGTTATTCGATTCGCTGGTGACTTTAGAATACCCCGAACGGCGAGAAAAAATCGAAGTCCTTGCCAACAGTACTGAAGTGCCGACAATTCCAGAGATGCGAGAACTTTGGACTCTGCTTATTCAGGAGATCGCGTACTCTGGCGAGATTTCGAGATTTGAAAGCGACGTCGTTGCGCCTGGAGGCACAATTTATTCTGATAGCGTCGTGCGAGTGGGTATGTTTAATGCGATCTCTGGCGATCGTTATCTGAATCACTTAACTGAAGAAAATATTTTAGCGGAACTGCCAAGGCAGCCTGCAGCATTTGCACGGTCGACCGCTGCTGACCTGACCGCGGCCTCGGGTGAAACGATCGCATTTGCGCTGGACCCCTCTCGTGGTGCGCTTTTGGGGCTGTTAGTGCAATCGCCTAGCCTAATGGAACGAATAGAGCAGGGAAAGGTCGTCGGTTACGTGATTTTATTTGGTTTGTTAGTTGGGTTAGTTTTGGTCTTGGAACGCTGGGCGCGGCTCACGAAATTGCAGAGTCGCATTGATAAGCAGTTGAAAGATCTGGATAGCGCGAGTGATGACAATCCTCTGGGCCGTATAATTGCGACCTACTATGAAAATCAACATCTCGATGATCTCGAAACCATTTCGCGCAAACTCGAAACAGTTGTTATCAAAGATGTTGCTGCTGTAACGGCCGGCCTGCCCATCATTAAAATTCTTGCTACGGTTGCCCCGTTGACCGGTTTGTTGGGCACCGTTGTCGGCATGATTGAAACGTTTCAATCTATAACCTTGTTCGGTACTGGCGATCCGAAATTGATGGCTGGTGGTATTTCTATGGCTTTAATCACGACAGTGCTTGGGCTCGTAGCTGCCATACCGCTGTTAATCAGCCATACATTCCTTAGTGCGAAAGCGACATCACTCAGTAAAGTGATTGCGGAACAGGCTGCGGGCATGATGGCGATGAAGGCTGAACAAATTGCTATTGCTAGGCTCGAAAACGGATGATTACGTTTTGAGCGATCTAACTATAGCGTTTCTCGATTATATGCAGCGCGGTGGAGATGTTCTTTGGGGCATTTTAATTCTCACCGTTATGCTTTGGTGGTTTGTGCTCGAAAGAAGCTGGTATTTCCTTGTTGGGTTCTCTGAGGATAGAGATGCCCGTCTTCGACAGTGGCTCGATC
>CAJWZG010000130.1 GCA_913049565.1 uncultured Gammaproteobacteria bacterium | reverse complement strand
TGTAATGCCAGATGTGCCCCGAGGACCATTGAGCTAGTGGATTGAATTTGATTAGGGTGTGATTTGCAGTCGAAAAAGCTGTGTCGTGATGCCGCAGCGAGATGTTATCTCGGGTAACACTCTGATCTTGCCTCTGGCCTGTTATCCAAGCCGACAAGGTGTCGAGCTTCTTTCGCAGTAGCTGCACCTTTCGCACGCCACAGCATTCTTGATGCCCGTCCTCATAGAAACTGAACAAACCCTTCGATTTCACAAGCGACTCTACGCCAAGCGGTTCTGGGTATAGCAATTCAATTGGCTGGTTGTAGTGCTTGCGCACCGATTCGATGAATTGATAGGTCTCACTGTGGAGCCTGCCCGTGTCGAGCGAAAAAACATCAACAGAGCCGCCGAGCTTGTGAATAAGATCGATCAACACGACATCCTCGGCGCCGCTAAACGACAGGGCAATCGTCCCCGGCTCGAATTCCGTCAGGGCAGCTCTGAGCAGAGTATTGCTTGAGGTGATAGCTGATGCCAAAGAGCTATCCGGCCTAGCCGCTGTTTGGGTTAGCTCGACTTCACGCATGGTGTATTTATCCTATATCAGGGACAGATCTGACGTACCTCTACCCACGGCATGCTCACTACCAACTGGAAAATCGTTAAAAAAATACCGTCTTGATATATGCTTACGCGTAACGCTAATCGAGGGTTCGCAGTGGATATTTTGTGTTTGGATTTGGAAGGTGTACTCGTCCCTGAGGTCTGGCAGGCCGTCGCTAAAGAGACTGAAATTCCAGAATTGCTGAAGACGACTCGTGACATTCCAAACTACGATGATCTGATGAATTACCGGTTGGAGATAATTGATCAGCATGGCATTACACTGAGTCAAATTCAGTCAGAAATAGCGAAGCTCTCGCCGCTGAAGGGCGCAGCAGATTTTCTTCGTTGGGCTAGGGCGAGATTCCAAGTCGCCATTATCTCTGACACTTTTTATGAGTTCGCATCCCCACTAATGGCCCAGCTCGACGAACCGTTCCTACTGTGTCACAAGCTACAGATTGCCGATGATCGCATTACGGGTTACCGCCTGCGCCAAACGGATCCAAAGCGCTGCTCGGTGAAGGCGTTCAAGTCCCTAGATCTGACTGTAATTGCAGCCGGGGATTCCTTTAATGATGTATCAATGCTTGAGGAAGCCGATGCGGGTATTTTCTTTCAGGCGCCTGAAAACGTACGCGAACAGTTCCCGCAGTATCCGCTAGCAGAGAGCTATACGGCATTGCAGACATTGATCTTAGACGCGCAGAAACGATTGATCTCTTAACTGCGTCGCGCAGAGAGCTTAGAATTGTCGAGTTCGGTATTATAATAACGTCGTCGCGATATCACGACGCATTAGAGGAGAGGGAAACCTATGAGCCAGGGTAAGAAATTTCGCGCAGCAATAGCGGCTTCTGCGCCTAAACCTCTACAGATTCCCGGCACAATCAACGCCTATACAGCTTTGATGGCGGAGCGGGTGGGTCATCGGGCGATTTACTTATCTGGCGGTGGGGTAGCCAATGCCTCCTACGGCTTGCCGGATCTGGGAATGACGTCACTGAACGACGTACTTGAAGACGTACGGCGTATTACTGGCGCGACAGAAGTACCGCTACTGGCTGACATCGATACCGGATGGGGTGGTGCATTCAATATCGCCAAAACCATTCGGGATATGATCTCAGCCGGCGCGGCCGCTGTACATATTGAAGACCAGGTGGCGCAAAAACGTTGCGGCCATCGTCCTAACAAAGCGATTGTTTCAGTAGAGGAAATGGTTGATCGAATCAAAGCAGCGGTGGACGCAAAAACGGATAGCGATTTTGTTGTGATGGCTCGAACAGATGCGCTTTCGGTGGATGGCATTAGCGCAGTGATTGATCGAGCAGGAGCGTTCGCCGAGGCGGGCGCTGATGCAATTTTTGCTGAAGCGATGACAGAGATTGACATGTATCGGCCGATTATCGAGGCCGCAGGCGTGCCAGTGTTGGCAAATCTGACGGAATTCGGTCAAACACCGCTTTACCATATTGATGAATTGGCCGATGTTGGTATTGCGATGACTCTGTATCCGTTATCAGCGTTTCGCGCCATGAACAAAGCCGCATTGAACGTGTATCAAACGCTAAAGGATGAGGGCAGCCAGCTAGGTATCGTGGATACCATGCAAACGCGGATGGAGCTTTACGACTTTTTGGGCTATCACGCCTATGAAGAGAAGCTCGACGAGCTGTTTGCAGGTCAATCAGGAGGGTGAGTTGATGAGGCACCCTTTGGGTCGCAGCAGAGTGTCTGCAGATATTCACGAGAACAAAATATGACCAGAGACTCTGGAAACCAATATCAGTTAGGGAACTTGTTATGACGGAGAAGAAATTAAGTGGCGCAGGGCTGCGGGGACAAAGTGCGGGTAGCACCGAACTGTGCACAGTTGGCAAAAGCGGCACCGGGCTAACTTATCGTGGATACGATATTACCGATCTGGCCGATAATGCGACCTTTGAAGAAGTCGCTTACTTGATCTTCTATGGTGAGTTGCCCAACAGCAGTCAGCTAGACGAATATCGAGCCGTGCTAAAGGCGAACCGCAAGTTGCCGGCTACATTGCTTGAAGTCTTAGAGCGCATTCCGGCTTCAACACATCCGATGGATGTGATGCGAACAGGTTGCTCGATGCTTGGTAATCTTGAGCCCGAGGGTGATTTTTCTAACCAACAAAACATTGCTAATCGATTGCTTGGAGCGCTTCCGGGCATCATTAACTATTGGTATCGGTTCAGTCACGATGGTGTTCGTATCGATACGGATACTGACGCGGATTCTTTAGCAGGGCACTTTTTGCAAACCCTAACAGGTGAGAAGCCCAGCGAATTGCATCAGCGGGTAATGGATGTGTCCCTGATTTTGTACGCCGAGCATGAGTTTAATGCTTCGACCTTCACCGCGCGGGTGTGTGCATCTACTTTGTCCGATATGCACTCATGCGTCACTGGTGCCATCGGTTCGTTACGGGGCCCGCTGCACGGTGGGGCAAACGAGGCTGCGATGGAGTTGATTGAGAAGTTTACCGGTGCGGATGAAGCTGCTTCAGGTTTGCTGGGTATGCTGGAGCGAAAGGAAAAAATCATGGGCTTCGGTCACGCGATTTATAGCACTTCAGATCCTCGCAACGTAATTATCAAGCAGTGGTCAGAAAAGCTCGCAAATGAAGTCAGTGACACGGTTTTGTATCCAGTTTCATGTGCCATTGAAAAGGTGATGTGGGACGAAAAAGCACTGTTTGCCAATGCTGACTTCTTCCATGCCTCTGCCTATAACTTTATGGGCATCCCGACAAAGCTGTTTACACCTATTTTCGTTTGCTCTCGTGTATCGGGCTGGACCGCTCATGTAATGGAGCAGCGTGAAAATAATCGGATCATTCGCCCAAGTGCGGACTACGTGGGACCTGAACCTAGAGTTCTTACACCGCTAGCGCAAAGGTAACGTCTGCAGTCGCCAAGACAAACCAAGGATTGTTTGTCTTAGCATTCGCTGCAGCGGTCGCTTGAGTCGACAGTTCGGTTGAGGAGCGTTGCTCTCCTAAAACAGTAGATAGAGTAAACGAGCTAACAGTCTAAAAACTATCTCCCGGCACTCTAACCCAGCCCTCCATAAGCACTCTTGCACTACGACTCATGCTGGCCTTGGTGACCTGCCATTCGCCGTCAATTTCCGTCGCTTGGGCGCCTACTTTAAGCGTGCCAGAAGGGTGGCCGAATACCACTTGATCGCGCGGGTTCCCCCCTGCAGCTAGGTTGACCAGTGTTCCCGGTATAGCGGCGGCTGTTCCAATAGCCACAGCGGCAGTGCCCATCATGGCATGGTGTAGTTTGCCCATGGAAAGCGCCCGAACAAGAAGGTCGATGTCGTCGCTCTCTACTTGTTTACCGCTGGACGCGGTATAGCTGGCGGGCGCAGCAACGAAAGCAATTTTGGGTGTGTGCTGGCGACCTTTAGCTTCGGCAATGTTATCGATCAAACCCATACAAACTGCACCATAAGCGCGGATGGATTCAAAACGCTCAAGCGCCTGCACTGAAGTGTTGATATCGTCCTGCAATTCGATTCCGGTATAGCCCAATTCGTCCGCGTTTAGAAAGATCGTTGGAATGCCTGCATTGATCAGCGTTGCATTGAATTGGCCAATTTCGGGTACCTCTAGCACATCAACTAGATTGCCCGTTGGAAACATTGAGCCCCCATCATCATCCGCAGGATCGATGAAATCCACCGCTACCTCGGCAGCGGGGAAGGTAACTCCATCGAGCTCAAATAGTCCGGTCTCTTGAACCCGCCCCCCCGTGATAGGGACTTGATTGACAATAGTCTTACCAATATTGGCCTGCCAAATTTTAACCTCAACGAACCCGCGATCAGGTATTCGCTCGGCAGGTAGCATGCCTTGATCGATAGCGAAGGCACCAACGGCCGCTGACAGATTGCCGCAATTTCCACTCCAGTCGACAAATGCTTGATCTATCGATACTTGTCCGAAGAGGTAATCCACGTCGTGCCCCGGCTCTTTGCTTGGGCTGACGATTACCGTTTTGCTCGTGCTAGATGTCGCGCCTCCCATTCCGTCCGTGTGTTTGCCATAAGGATCTGGACTGCCGATCACACGTAACAGCAAAGCGTCGCGAGCCTTTCCGGCCTGCTGGGCGGATTCAGGCAGGTTGGCAAGACTAAAGAAAACACCCTTGCTCGTACCTCCCCGCATGTAAGTTGCTGGTACACGAATTTGTGTTGGGGGTTCTAAGTTCATGTGTCGCTACCCTGCTGAAACGGATGCATCGAGGAAGTCCTGGGCGAAGCGTTGTAACACGCCGCCAGCGCCATAGATCGAAACCTCTTCGGCGGTGTCCAGTCGACAGGTAACTGGTATCGCCAGCGTTTCCCCATTGCTGCGAGTGACTCTCAGCGTTAGATCTGCACCGGGTGCGGGACTGCCTTCGACAGAGAATGTTTCACTGCCGACAATGCCGTAAGTTTGACGGGTGTTATCGGCTTTGAATTCCAATGGCAGTACGCCCATGCCGACTAGATTGGTTCGGTGAATTCGCTCGAATCCTTCAGCGACGATAGCTTCAACGCCAGCGAGCCTGACGCCTTTGGCTGCCCAATCGCGCGAGCTTCCTTGGCCATAGTCGGCGCCCGCAACAATAATGAGCGGCTGCTTTCGCTCCATGTAGTGCTCTATGGCTTCCCACATTCTCACTACATTGCCTTCGGGTTCGATGCGAGTAAGCGAGCCCTGCTGAACCTCGCCGTCCGTTATTGCCATTTCATTAAGTAGTTTTGGGTTAGCGAACGTGGCCCGTTGGGCGGTTAAGTGATCGCCTCGATGGGTTGCATAGGAGTTAAAGTCCTCTTCTGGTAGCCCCATCTTGTGCAGATACTCGCCAGCAGCACTGTTCATCATGATCGCATTTGAAGGCGAAAGATGATCGGTAGTGATGTTGTCTCCTAACACGGCCAGTGGTCGCATATCGGTCAGGGTGCGCTCGCCAGCAAGCGCGCCCTCCCAATAGGGGGGGCGGCGGATATAAGTGCTTTGCGGGCGCCAATCATAGAGTGGATCGGTTTGATCAGTGACGTCCTTGATGTTCAGAAACATGGGTTCATAGACGGCGGTGAACTGCTCGGGCTTTACGCTTTGAGCAACAATGGCATCTATTTCTGCGTCGCTCGGCCAGATGTCTATCAGTCGAACCGGGTTGCCGTCCTGATCGCGCCCTAGCACATCTTTTTCGATGTCGAAACGAATGGTGCCAGCAATTGCGTAGGCGACTACCAGTGGTGGCGACGCGAGAAAGGCTTGTTTTGCGTAAGGGTGAATGCGCCCGTCGAAGTTTCGATTGCCCGATAAGACGGCAGTGGCGTAAAGATCGCGGTCAATCACCTCCTGTTGTATTGCCGGGTCCAATGCTCCGCTCATGCCATTGCATGTCGTGCACGCAAACGCCACGATACCAAAGCCTAGGGATTCTAGTTCGGTCAACAGATTCGCGTCTTCCAAATACATCTGTACGGTTTTAGAGCCCGGTGCTAGCGAGCTCTTTACCCAAGGCTTTCTGATCAGCCCCTTGGCATTGGCGTTGCGCGCTAACAGCCCTGCAGCAATTACATTGCGAGGATTGCTCGTGTTCGTGCAGCTAGTGATGGCCGCGATGATGATCGCACCGTCTGGCATCTGGCCCTCTACCGACTCAACAACGCCGCTGATTCCCTGGCTCGCTAAGTCGTTGGTGGATACGCGTCGATGAGGGTTTGATGGCCCGGCGATGTTGCGGCCGACACTGGAGAGATCAAAACGCAGTACCCGCTCGTACTGAGCATTGCGCATGCTCGACGCCCAAAGACCCGTTCGTTTGGCATACGTTTCGACGAGGGCTATCTGCTCATCGGTGCGCCCTGTGAGTCGCAGGTAGTCGATCGTTTTATCATCGATATAAAACATCGCTGCGCTTGCTCCGAATTCTGGCGTCATGTTGGAAATGGTCGCCCGGTCGCCGAGGGTGAGGGCGTCCGCGCCTTCGCCAAAGAATTCTAGATAGCAGGAAACCACTCTTTCTTCGCGCAAATATTCGGTAATCGCCAAAACGATATCCGTTGCTGTGATGCCGTCTTGGCGTTTGCCGACCAATTCAACGCCCACGATATCCGGAAGGCGCATGTAAGAGGCGCGACCCAGCATGACGCTTTCGGCCTCTAGGCCTCCAACACCAATGGCGATGACGCCCAATGCATCAACGTGGGGAGTGTGGCTGTCGGTGCCGACTAAAGTATCTGGAAAGGCGACGCCTTCCCGAGCATGAACTACCGGTGACATTCGCTCCAAATTGATTTGGTGCATGATCCCGTTGCCCGGCGGGATTACGTCGACGTTTTCGAATGCTGTTTTAGTCCAGTTGATAAAGTGAAAGCGGTCATCGTTACGACGATCCTCAATAGCTCGATTTTTTTCGAACGCGTCTTTTTCAAAACCCGCATGCTCTACGGCTAGTGAGTGGTCGACAATCAACTGTGTAGGTACGACAGGATTCACCTTGGAAGGGTCCCCCCCTTTAGCGGCGATCGCATCTCGCAGCCCGGCTAGGTCCACAAGTGCGGTTTGTCCAAGGATATCGTGACAAACTACCCGCGCAGGAAACCAAGGGAAATCAGATTCGCGCTTACGTTCTATGATCTGGGTTAATGCTTTCTCTAGCTGATCGGGGTCGCAGCGCCGCACCAAATTTTCCGCCAATACCTTTGACGTATAGGGCAGCTCAACGTATGTGCCCGGTTTGAGCGCCTCGACGGCTTCTTCTGCATCAAAGTAATCGAGCCCGCTGGTCAGTAAAGGTTTTCGATGTTTGTGGTTCATAAAATCTTCTTAGGTCTGTCGAAGTTGTTTGGTGAGGTTCGGCGCTCTCGCCGAGCAGCGATTGTGGAGACAAAGCCTGCACAGCTCAAAGTATTCGTCTATTGCCTGAGTTCCATTTTTATGTGGTCTATGCCAGCTTCGTCGAAGGCCTCGCCTTGCGATGTGAAACCAAATTGGGCATAAAAATTTTCCGCATGGCGTTGCGCATGCAAAAAAATAGGTGACGCCTGTTGCTGACGGGCACATTTGATCGCGGCTTCCATCAACGCGCCGCCGATGCCCTGGCCGCGAAAGCCCTTGCGTACCGCCATACGCCCAATTTGACCGGTCGAAACCACTCGTGCGCAGCCGACCCACTCTGAATCCTGTGAGATGGCCAGTAAGTGTTGACTCGTTGCATCGAGGCTGTCCATTTCTTCCTCAATCGAAACTCCTTGTTCTTCTACAAACACCTCTCGTCGGATAGATTCAAGCGCTTGTCGATCGCAGGGATCATGCCAATCAGCAGTGCGCACGCTCATCATTGTAGAGGCTTTCTGGCGAGCTCGGCCGCGTTGCCGATATAGCG
>CAJWZG010000129.1 GCA_913049565.1 uncultured Gammaproteobacteria bacterium | reverse complement strand
ATCATCGATCTCATCGACTGGTTTACCTGTGATGGGTAAATCCAATCCTTTCTTTATTTTAAACATATGATCCCGTCGCTACCCTTTTTCGTCGACGCATCAATCAGGCTAGAGAACCTACCCGGACGCAGCACCGTTTCTGACTGATCCCCTAATAGCGGCAACGAAAGCACGGCAGAAAGAAACTTAAGGACCAAATCTTGCTTCCCGCTAGCCGCTGTTATCGAAGCCGCCAAAAGTATAGTGGCGCAGAAGGTGAAAACCAACGATCCCATGTGATCTTTGTGCGAAAAAAACGTGAATTTTTGATATACGTTGCTTTGACAGCAATCTGATCTGAAAGCAGCGGTGAAAAGAACCTAGACTGGCTAAAGAGGATCGAACCCTAAGAGACCGAAGACCTCACGGCACCGTGTTGGATTGGCATACCAGCACCGCTATCGAGGTCAGCTTTCAGGGTGACGATTTCCCAAGCGTCATCGCAACGCAGTATCGCTCGAGCGAGTTTGTTATTCAGCGCATGCCCCGACTTGTACCCTGTAAACGCTCCGAGGATAGGCCTACCTAACAAATATAGGTCGCCAATCGCGTCGAGTAGCTTGTGCTTGACGAATTCGTCATCGTAGCGCAGGCCGCCCTCGTTGAGCACACCGTCATCGGACACGCCAACAGCATTCTCTAAACTAGATCCCAGACACTTGTGAATTGACTGCGCATAGGCCAGTTCTTTTTCTAAGCCAAAAGAGCGCGCGCCGCTGACTTGTTCAATATACGAGCTATTGGCGAAATCCATTTCCAGGTGTTTCGGATAACGATCATAGACAGGGTGGTTGGCAACGAATGTGTACCCAGCCTTGAACCCGTCGTAGGGCGATACCGATGCAACTGCATCTTCTTGGCTGACAGCAATTTCACGCTTAACACGGATAAATTGCCGTGCTTGCTCCTGCTCAACAACGCCCACACTCTCGATCATATCGATGAAAGGTGCTGCACTGCCGTCCATGATCGGCACTTCTTCGGCAGAAAGTTCGACAATGAGATTGTCGATCCCTAAACCCCATAGCGCCGACATCAGGTGCTCTACTGTCGCCACGCTGGCGCTGCCGTTTGCCAAGCTGGTCGCTAGGGTTGTATCGGCCACATTATCTGCGCTCGCCTGAATAGCTGGTGCGCCTTGAATGTCGCTGCGCAGGAATTGGATACCTGTGTCGACATCGTCCGGGCGCAATGTGATTCGAACTTTCTCGCCAGAATGAACGCCGATACCGATGCCATAAACCGCCTCTCTTATGGTTCGCTGGTTCAGCGACCTGTGATTCGGCAAGGGTTGATTCGACTGATGATCTTTCATTGACGGCTCACAGCGGGTGCTTAAAAACTCTTCCTCCAGGGCAACAACTACGCGACGCAGTTACTCCCCATGCCGGATACTACACAGCTCAAAGATTAATATGAAGGAAAAGTGGAGACAAACTCGTTTAAAAGTGAAACAAAATGTTACACAGGCGTACCACCGTTTGGGTTAACAGTATGCTTGACGATTTCGCTGCCCGTGACGTCGTGCGAACTGCTAAACTTTCGCCATCGGCACTGCCACCAAACGCTGTTTGAGAGAAAACCTTGAGCAACAGAAAGATTCTTGCGGCCGCCCCCATGATGGCCTGGACTGACCGGCACTGCCGTTTTTTGCATCGTCAGTACTCACCATCCGCTCTGTTGTTTACCGAAATGATTACGACCGGTGCGCTTCTTTACGGCGAACAACACCACTTGCTGGCATTTAATGAATGCGAGCACCCGGTCGCTGTTCAACTTGGCGGCAGTGACCCCGTCGCTATGGCCGAATGCGCCGCAATGGCCGAGGCCGTTGGATTCAACGAGGTAAACATCAATGTTGGCTGCCCCTCGGATCGCGTGCAAAAAGGTACCTTTGGTGCCTGCTTGATGCAGCAACCCGAACTGGTAGCTGACTGCGTGCAATCCATGCAGGCCGCTTGTTCGATACCTGTCACGGTAAAATGCCGAACTGGAGTCGTCTTAAAAGAAGAACCGACCGCTTTTTGTTCCACAGATTTTTTGCATCGCTTCGTTGATCGAGTCATTGAAGCAGGGTGCTCACGTCTGTACCTGCACGCTCGCGTCGCCGTGCTGGGGGGGCTGACACCGGCGCAAAACCGCGACATCCCGCCGCTAACGCCTGAGAAAGGTATGGCCATCAAAGACCGGTACCCAAACTTAGAATTAGTGATGAACGGTGGCGTTACACAGGTAAGCGAAGCGCTCGAATTATTGCAATGGGCCGATGGCGTAATGATTGGTCGTGCCGCCTATCACAGCCCGCGACTTCTGAGCGCGCTGGAAGCCGCTCTTTTCAACCCCTCATTCGAGCTCGACGAAACTGTGGTGGTAGACCGATACGTTGATTACATGAATTCTCAGCTTGAGGCCGGCATCAAACTTAATGTTCTCACTAAACACCTGCTGCATTCGTTCAATGGCCAGCGAGGAGCCCGGCGTTTTCGCCAGATCTTGAGTGATGCGAAGCAACTCAAAATGAACAATATCGATTTAGTGCACGACGCGATTCGTGTTATCAAGGAGCAACACCGGTCCTCCCACCCACCCTACGAAGACATGTTGAATGCTGGATAAATTACGCGCCTTGTTCGCCGGCGAAGAACAGACACAAGAACCCTCGATTGAAATTGACCTAGCCGCTGCGTCACTGATGCTCGAGGTGTCATGGTCGGATCACAGCGTTGAGGACGTTGAGATTGACGAGACAAAACGTCTGTTGAAGGAACTGTATGGTCTTGATGCCACAAAAGCGGACGCGCTGATTGCGGATGCCCAGAGTCGCTTAGGTACAAGCGTCGGCTTACACCCGTACACAACCTACTTAAATGAGCACTTAGGTGAGGAGGAGCGCTTTAACGTCGTGCACGCATTATGGCGACTGGCACTGGCGGATGACCGTATCGATAAGTTCGAGGAACACATCATACGCAAGGCGTCAGACTTGCTCTATCTCAGCCACAGCCGATTCATCGAAGCCAAGTTGCTGGCAAAAGCAGAGTCGTAAAATAAATCCGCAGCGCGGTCAGGCTTCAGACGTGATCGCTCTGCTCATTCTCAAGAGCAGCCACCAGCTCTTTAAAGGTTTCCGCATTCCTTGTATTCAACGCCATCAATTGCTTATGCGCTGCTATCACTCGTGCCCGCGTGCTCTCAATCGCCAAATCTGTGCCGGCGGGTAGCTCGATCCCTTCTGGCAATGCGGGCAGAGACAGCGTCTGATAGGCCGCTTGATCGACAATCATGAACACATCTTGAAACCCCATACTGGCAAGCACTTTGCGCAGGTTTAGCGAACTACATATCAGCGTTGGCAAACGTTGATTGAGCTTCTTAACGCGAATAGACAACCGCGCTAGACAGCCCAAGGTTGTGCTGTCCAGATTATCTGTGGATTCAAGATCAATCACGACCGCATGGAATTGCGGATCCTGCAACATGTTCTCGCAATAAGCGTCTAACGAGGCGCACTGCGGAACCCTCACATCGCCGTGAAAACGAAGGACGTGGGTTCCTTCAAAATCTCCAGCGCAAATACTGCCCTGCAACTGTACTTCCCCCAATTGGGTCTCACACCGCGCGGATATTACGCCGATCTTTCTCGCTGTACAGTCAGTAAACTAGTGTCATCCAAATTTTTTAGTGACTCACACAACCGGCTCCAAAGCTTGATCGGGTCGGCTAGGGAATGTACCAGCGACTCCAAGGCTCGTTCCTTCTCATCGAACCCTGCGGGTGCCAAGCAATCCATCACACCGTCCGAGAACACGTACAGCGTGCTTCCTTCGTCGAAGCTCACATGATCGGACTGATAGGTCGCCCCGGGGAACAAGCCCAGCGGTTTTGCCTCTTGGTGAAGCTGCTGAATTTCTCCATTGGCCGAACGGAGCAGCACTGGCGGATACTGTGCAGCCATACTGTAATGCAGCGTATCGGTCTCTTTATCGATAATGCCGAGAAACATGGCCACATGCTTTTCGATTCTCTGCCCTATCAGCGTTTCGTTGATCCAGCCCAACATGTCTCCGGGCGACTCAACACGCGGCAAACCAAATTTTTGCTGTAGCCGCCACGAAATATTTTTAAGCATGACGGTAAGCAAGGCAGACGAGGCGCCATGACCCGCAACGTCGGCCAAAAAACAAGCAAGGTATCGCTCTTGAAGGGGAAAGTAATCAATGAAATCGCCACTCAAGATAAGCGAGGGCTGAACCCATCGGGAGAACCGATAATGGTGCATATCCTTATGTTGAGTGGGCAGCATACCTAGCTGAATGCTCTGCCCAGCTCTTTGATCTTCATGGAGCTCTTTCTCCAGATCCGACAGGCGCGCTGCTGCCTCATCTTCGTGTCGCAGTCGCTGGTTAGAATCACGAGTGCGCTGTAATCGCAACAACAGGGCTGATGCACGGGTTTTCAGTTCGTCAGCAGGCATCATGCGAGACCAACAATCGATGGCCCCGCAACCCAAGGCATCGAGAATTTGCTGGGCACCGAGATCAGTCACTTGGCAAAAAATTGGCGCTAACGCGGGGTGATGACACTCCAGCAAGTCTTCTAGTGTGCTGCAAAGTACTAGGAGTACACTCTCCGGAGAACTGTGTACGGGCACTTGCTGTGCGTTCGAAACAAACTCATAAATAAAATCAGCTCGCTGCAACATTTCAGCGATTCGAGGATCGTGGCTTTGCGCAGACAAGACAAAAATTTTCATGGTCGACCGTTCGGCATCATCACAATCCGATGAGCAATTATCTTTCGGCTTCGACCGATGGCTGCACGATCAGGCCAAACCAACCCGCTGTTCCTCTTGTCGAACCTTTTTTTGTAGTCTTTTCATCGACACTTTTCCATCGACACCGGTGAATGCAGGCTGCGGTCGTTTTTGCAGCGCGATCGGTTCGGCAAACATTCTCAACCTCAACTCCTGCAAATAAAAATGCAGTTCAGTATCCTTTTCAGGATCATGGAGCTCCGACATTTTGATCGCCTCGACCCTACTCTGTAAAGGTGCGAGTTCTAGCATTAATTTGCGATCCTTGGGTACGTGGCCACGCAATTGTTCGAGTCGATGCTTAAGACCTTGCAAATAATAAGGCAAGTTCGGCAAAAACCGCCACGGTGTGACTAGGAGCACATCCTTGGGAACCAAGAGTTCTAGCTGGCGCTGCACATCTTCAACACTGGGTAACAAGCCCGGTGATTGCATGGATTCGAGTTGGCCTATCAATTCGAAACGCAGTTTCAGCAGCATTTCAAAACTCGAAAGCGTGATTTGAAACACCTCTGCAAGCGCGCCACGCCGATCGGCCAACCGAGCGTCAAAGTCTGACCGCGTCCTCGGCAGTTCCTGCGAATCGAAATAGCAATACCAAGCAACGCTTAGCATCAACTGTTCGGCAAGAGTCTCGGCATTGCCAAGGGAGGCAAAGTAAAGGCCAAGTTGCTTTTGTTTACTTAGTTCGCGTCGAAAAAATTGTGCGGGCTTACCTAGCGAAACCAGAGCCATCTTTGCAAAACCCCGACGATTGGCGACATCTCTCTCAATGGCCGTAGGAAACATGGTGACGTTTATCCGACCTTTTGACTTTCTATTGGGCTGCGATTTAGATGAGATGTCAGCCACATAGTCGATGCCGGGAAAACCCATCGTTGGCCCTGCACGGGTTTGCAGCACAATGTGTTCAGGCAACGTATCGGGAAAGACTTGAATATCCGTTGTTTCGTAGTCCGAAAAATCCACCGCCACAGGCGAGGCTTGCATATTTAGCCGGTCCTTAAGAGCTTGTAAATCTCGACCCGACGCCTGCACAACGCCTTGTTCATCCACTACCTTACAATAAAGTCGCAAATGCTCCGGGAGCCGCTGATCATCCCAATCCCCGGCACCTATCTGTAGACGAAACAGATCGTTTAACAGGTCTGCAAGTGATGACAGCAAGCGACCTTGTCGATATCTATCCTTGCGAAGCAACCTCGAACTGAGAATCGGCAACTTATCGGGCAACGGTGCCAACGCTTTGCGCTTGTTTTTCGGCAGCGCTCGTAGCCACTGCTCGATTACCGCAGGCAACATACCCGGTACCGACCACTCTAGTGCCGAGGGGCTGATGTTCTGCACCACGCCAATGGGTATCGTGACCGTAATTCCATCGTCACGCTCACCGGGCGCAAAGCGGTAACTGAGCGGCAGCTGCAATCCCGTTAAGGTCAGCTCTGACGGAAAATCACGTTCAGTCGGCGACATGTCCAAACGCTGCAACAATGCAGCTTCGTCAAAGAACAGAGCGGCTTTCTCTTCTTTCGATAGCTTTTTGTACCAATGGCGCAAATCACTGACCCGGTACACAAACGCCGGAACCGCATGTGAATACTTAGCGTAAAGATCGTCTTCACTGATCAATAGGTCGCGACGCCGCCCTTTGGCTTCGGCATCCATAATACGCGCCGCTAGTTCAAGATTATGACGCAAGAATGCTGGCGGGTCCTGCACAGCACCACGCACCAATCCCTCACGAATCAATTGATCTCGGCAAAAATCGGGGTCAATGGTGTGGTATGCCACGGGTCTTCTTTCAGCCAGCACCAATCCATACAGCGATATGCTTTCGTAGGCCACAACCTCACCGCGCTTTAAGCTCCAAACGGGGTCACTGGCTTTTCGACGCAGCAAGTGCTGGGCGTGAGCTTCTATCCAGCGACTGTCTATGGCGGCCACACAGCGCGCAAACACGCGCCGAGTTTCAACGATTTCCGCTGCGACAATCCACTTGGGTGAACGTTTAGACAGCGCCGAACCGGGGAAAATATTCATGCGCTGATTGCGAGCAGCCAGATACTTGCCCCGCTCTTCATGCATGCCAATCTGACTCAGCGAACCCACCAAAATTGACTCATGGATTCGCTGAAAACTGGCAGGTTGTGCATTGCCTTTCAGACCTTGTTCTTTACAAACAGACTTGATTTGGCGATGTATTTCGCGCCACTCGCGAACCCGCATGGGATTGATGAAGCGCTTGCGGAGTAACGTTTGCCAGCGGCTGTTGGTTAGCTCTTTACGCTGCTGCTCGATCCAGCGCCACAGATTGAGATAGGTCAAAAAGTCAGATTGCTCGTCGAGGAACATCTCGTGAGCCGTATCCGCAGTCTGCGCTTTTTCGATTGGCCGCTCACGAACATCCTGCACTGCGAGAGCCGACACGATAATGAGCACCTCACTTAAACAACCCTGCTTGGCTGAGGCTAATAGCATTGCTGCGAGCCTTGGATCTACCGGCATTCGAGCCATCATCCGGCCTTGGGTAGACAGCTTACCTCTGTCAATAGCCCTTAGTTCTTCCAACAGGCGAACAGCGTCCTTGATGGCGCGCTGCTCTGGTGGATCGATAAAGGGAAATCGGTAAATATCGCCCAACCCCAAGGCCTGCATCTGCAACACCACTGAGGCTAAATTTACTCGCTGAATCTCGGCATCCGTGAACTCCGGTCGCCCCAAAAAATCGCTCTCATCGTAAAGTCGATAGCAAATCCCCGGGGCGACGCGACCGCAACGACCCTTGCGCTGATTGGCGCTTGCCTGACTGATGGGTTCAATAGGCAAGCGCTGCAGTTTCGAGCGATAGCTATAACGAGCAACCCGCGCCAAGCCCGTATCAACCACGTAACCAATATTCGGCACGGTAAGAGAGGTCTCAGCCACGTTGGTTGCAAGCACGATCCGGCGTCGCGCAGAAGACGGACTAAAGACTCGGCGCTGGTCGGCCGCAGACAGGCGCGCGTAGAGGGGTAGTATTTCAAAGCGATTCGAAAAGTGCTTGCGCAACTGCCGCGCCGCATCAAAAATCTCGCGCTCGCCCGAGAAAAAGACCAGCACGTCCCTCGCGGGCCCAAGCGGTTTGGCGTCTATCTCTTCCAACACCGGCACCAGTGCTTGATCTTCAGCTGCTGTTTGCCCGCGATACTCAACGTTAACTGGAAATGTGCGGCCACCAACCTCTACGACCGGCGCACCATCGAAGTAATTGGAGAATCTGCCAACATAAATCGTC
>CAJWZG010000128.1 GCA_913049565.1 uncultured Gammaproteobacteria bacterium | reverse complement strand
CTCGAACCAACCGTCCATCATCGAGCCCTACGAGAATCCCGTCATTCCCCACCGGAGTCAGCGCCGACACCCCGACATCTCGTATGACTTCGAATCCATTCTTCAGGTCCGGATCGAATCTCCAGAGTCCACCGCCGCGACCCGAGGCACACCAGATCGCCGACGCCGACCAGACGATCCCATGCTGAGAGCCGCCCACCGCGGGATCGTTGGAGGGAACGACCTCATTGGCGGTCCAACTCCGGGTCGTGACATCGAGGCGGTGAATGGCACGATCGGTCCGGATCGCCAACGACCGTCCATCGGGAGACCAGGCCAGATGACCGGCGATCTCTCCCTCCGGCACCTTGACCGGGGTCTGACGGAGCTCCAGTCTTCGCACCGATCCATCCCGGCAACCGATCCAGACATGCCGTCCATCGTCCTCCATGGCGAGCGACCAGACGTATACGAGCGGGCCGGAACGACGCTCGAGGGTCTTGCCCGTCGCCAGATCGAACACCCGGATCGACTCATCGAGACTGACGGTCACGATGCGGTCGTTCTCGTCGTCGAATCGAGCATCCCAGACGTCCGCTAGATGATCTTCGAGACGCATGACCGTCTTCAACGTGGCGGCATCGAGAATCTCGGCGGTGTAACACCATTCCAGCGCGGTAGACAAACCCACCACTCGCGGCAGGAACCAGCTTGAACAAGCCTCCGGCGTAATACCAATTTTGTTGAAAACGAAGCCTACCTTGGCTTTCGTGGAGACTAGACGAATGTCCATGGCACAGGTCATGGTCGCGCCAATGCCAACTGCTGCGCCGTTGATGGCAGCGATGACGGGCTTTTTGCATTCGTAGATCGCTAGCGCCACCAAGCCGCCTTCGTCGCGCACGCCGTGTAAAATGTTTGGCTCCTCGCCGCGCTCGGTGACATCTTCTAGCGTAGGCTGTTGGCTCTCGTCGAGGCCGAACACGTTGCCGTCAATAGATAGGTCCATGCCCGCGCAAAAGGCGCGCCCCGAACCGGTAACCACGATGGCGCCTACCGCATCGTCCTCGCTGGCCCGATTGAAGGCTTCAACCAGCTCTCGTGCCATTTCCAAGGTGAAGGCGTTTAACTGATCGGGTAAATTCAAAGTCAGGGTCAAAATGCCGTCTGTGGCTGCATAGTTCAACGTGTTGTAGTGCACAAAGGGTCTCCGCGAAAAAATCTAAGTCTACCAGCGTGCTGATCGCAGTGCTGTAGCTATGCCGCCTGCGGGGCCTTAGAGCGGCTAAGTTGCCCCAAAATTTTTGTTTCAGGCTTTCTTCCATGGGGGTGAGTTTCTGCTGTCTGAGTAACACACATCGGGTCGTATGCGTTGCCGGTGGAAAAAAATACAGTAGGCCCTACGGTTTCGCGTGACAGTGCCTGCGCTCAGGCGCAGCATGGGCTTTAAGGAATACTGCTGGCAGAAGGTTTAAAGCAACATGCACAACGGTTGGGAAACCTATCAACCGAACGAATTTTTTGACGAGGCGATTACCGCCAAGGGCAATCCACGGGCGGCAGCAAGTCAGGCGATCAACTTCTTGAAACGTCTATCTGCTGCGGAACTTGCCGAGCGTCGGCTTGCGGCGGAGCTGGCCATAAAAGAAATGGGTATTTCCTTTACCGTCTACTCCGAGGGCACAAATATCGACCGCGCATGGCCCTTTGATTTTATTCCCCGCGTGATCTCCGCCCGTGAATGGTCCCGAATGAGTCTTGGGCTGCTGCAGCGTATCCGCGCGCTTAACTGTTTTATTGATGATGTTTACAACGCCCAGAAAATTCTCGCCGACGGCATTGTGCCAGCGGATATTGTGTTGGAGTCGACCAACTACCTCAGTCCCTGTGCCGGAGTTTCGCCACGCTTCGGGGCTTGGGCGCATATTTGCGGTAGTGATGTGGTGCGGGACAATAACGGCCAGTTTTTCGTTCTAGAAGATAATTTGCGCGTGCCTTCGGGTGTCTCTTACATGATCGAGAACCGCGAAATCACCAAGCGGGTGCTGCCCGAACTGTTTGAAAACTACAGCATTCTGCCGGTGGACGATTATCCGCTAAAGCTCTATGAAACCTTGGCTGCGCTGTCGCCGCGAGCGCAGCGTCGACCCAACATCGTGGTACTTACTCCGGGCATCTACAATTCGGCCTACTTTGAACACGCCTATTTGGCCCAAGGCATGGGCGCAGAACTGGTAGAAGGTGTCGATCTGTTTGTTGGTGACGACGACTGTGTTTACATGCGCACGGTAGATGGTCCTTCCCGGGTAGATGTTATTTATCGGCGCATCAATGAAGACTTCATGGACCCTGAGGCCTTCCGCGCGGACTCGGTACTTGGAGTGCCAGGCTTGATTCGCGCATGGCGGGCAGGGCGCGTGGCTATTGCCAATGCTCCTGGAGCAGGAGTTGCGGACGACAAAGTAATCTATGCCTTCGTGCCTGAGATGATTAAGTACTACTTGAATGAGAAGCCGCTGGTTAAGAACGTGCCGACCTATTTGTGCATGCACGAAAAAGACCGCGAGTATGTGCTGAACAACCTCGACAAGCTTGTGGTCAAGCCGGCCAACGAGTCCGGTGGCTACGGCATCATGGTGGGACCGCATAGTAGCCGCGAAACCCACAAAAAGTTCGCCAAGCTCATAGAGAAAGACCCGCGTAACTACATTGCTCAGCCGACCTTAGGACTGTCAACCGCACCGACCTATGTCGACGGCGCCATTGCACCCCGGCATCTGGATTTGCGGCCTTTTATATTGCAGGCCAAAGACTCTTGGGTGACGTCAGGTGGCCTTACTCGGGTGGCAATGAAGGCAGGTTCCTTGGTGGTGAACTCCTCTCAAGGTGGCGGCAGTAAGGACACCTGGATTGTTGAGAGCAAGTCATGAGCATGCTTTCAAGAGTGGCCGAGCGCCTGTACTGGATGTCACGTTACTTAGAGCGCGCCGAAGACACAGCGCGCATCGTCAGCGCCTATAACCATCTGATTATGGACATTCCCAAGGGCGCCGAACCTGGCTGGGATATTATGGTGCAAATTTTAGACGCCCAGCCGCACTTCGAGCAGCGCTTTCGCACGGTTAACGAACACAATGTGCTGAAGCTGTTGGTGGCAGATACCAAGGCCCCATGCAGCATCATTTACGCCATTCAAACCGCGCGGGAAAATGTGCGCACCACCCGAGATGTGCTGCCAGAGGAAATGTGGGAATTGGTCAACGAGCTCTCGCTGTTTGCCCAAGAGGTGGCCCCGAGTTCGGTGGGTCGGCGCGACCGCCACGCATTTTTAGCGGAAGTTATTTCGCGCTGCCAAACCATCAACGGTTTGCTGCTGAGTTCGCTCTCGCGCGATCACGCCCACAGTTTTATTAAGCTTGGCAGGTTGCTTGAATGCGCCGACATGGCGACCCGAATGATTGATGTCGGCGTTGGCGACATTGCCGAACGTGCAGACCGCTTTCGCGCCGTGGACCCATTGCTGTGGGGCGCACTGCTGCAAGGGCTGTCAGCAGCCAGCGCCTACCGTCGTGAAGTTGGTCCCATTGTTGACCGCCACGCGGTGGTTAACTTTGTGTTTCTCGCGCCGGCGTTTCCCCGCTCGGTCAAATTTTGTATTCGCGACATACGCAACGAACTAGGCAAACTCAACGGTAGCGAGGAGGCCCTGAAGGTGGTTGGGCGCATATGGCGGCGCCTGCAGCGCTTGAACAAGCAGGAAATGACCCAGGCCGAACTGCATACTTTCATCGACGAATTTCAGGCGCAGCTGAACAATCTGCATGAGGCAATTGAGGATGCGTGGTTCCGAGTAGACCGCCAATGAAACGTTTTTTCTGTCGCTGCGGCGGCGAGGTTTTCTTCGAGAATCATCAGTGCCTGCAGTGTCAAACCGCAGTAGGTTTTGACCCGCAGCGCATGCAAATGGTGGCCTACGACCACGACCCGCAGTTAACCTACTGCGGCAATGGGTCCGAGTTTGGTGTGTGTAACTGGATGCGGCCTGCCAATAGCGATAACCCGCTGTGTGTTGCCTGCCAGTGCAATCGCACCATTCCCAATCTTGCGCTAGACGACAACCTGAAATACTGGACCGCCTTGGAGCAGGCCAAGAAGCGGTTGTTCTTCACCCTCATGCAGTTGGGCCTCCCGCTGCAGAACGGCTGGACCCAGCCGGGGTCTGGGCTGCTATTCGATTTTCTTGATGATGAGCGTAGCAAGCCAGAACACTTTGCGGAAAATTTTGTTACCTCGGGCTTCAACCAAGGGGTGATTACCCTCAACGTGCTTGAGGCCGATGATATTGCCCGCGCCGCTATGCAGGCAGAAATGCAGGAGCCATATCGCACCTTACTCGGGCATTTTCGTCACGAATCTGGTCACTATTACTGGTCGTTGTTAGCACCCAATGCCCCCTGCCATGGCGACTTTGTAAGCCTATTTGGCGATCCCACCGCCGACTACACCATTGCGCTTGCTGCCTACTATGCGGGAGGACCGGCGGCAAATTGGGATGCAACGCATATCAGCGCCTACGCTACCGCACATCCGCTGGAGGATTGGGCAGAAACTTGGGGCCACTATCTGCACATCTTCGACGCGCTGGAAACCTCCGAGGCGCATGGCTTAATGTCAGCAGTAGCGCCCCAGATGACCATTGCCGAGCGTGTAACGGCATGGCAGGAAGTAAGTGTGGTGCTGAATGAATTGAACCGCAGTGTTGGCCGCGCTGATGCCTATCCCTTCGCTATCGGGCCTCGTGTCATCGACAAGCTTGAATTTGTGCACCGAGTTATCGGGGATCTTCGAGGTCAACCGTAAAGCTGGGCATATGTTCTACCGCTGAGCGAATGCTTTTGTCCCAATCTTGCCGAATGGCAATCAGGTAGGGGTGGTTTTCTTCCAGTTTGCTGTAGCGCTCATAGGGCGCAAGGCTGTCATTCCGATAAAACAGGCATTCTAGTGGCGGGCCTACTGTGGCGTTGGAGCGCATGGTGGAGTCGATGGAAAGTATTGCGCAGCGTAGTGCGGTTTCTGGCGAAATATCGGCCTGAATAATGCGGTCAAGAATGGGTTTGCCGTACTTGGTCTCGCCGATCTGCAAATACGGGTGCTGTTCCGAGGCAGTAATATGATTGCCCTCGGGATAAATTAGATACAGCTCCGAAGGTGCACCCTTGATTTGGCCACCCAGAATAAAGGTTGCACTAGCATCGAAACCCTCAGCGTCAGGTCCGCCGAGCTTTTGGTACTTGGCACGCTCCACCGAGCTGATCTGTCCGATGTAGTCGGCGATCTCCGAAACGTATCGTGCTTTGCCGATATTCACGTCGCTGTTTTCGGCTATATCACGCTGAATTTGCGCGACCACGGCCTGACTGGTGGCAAGGTTGCCCGCTGTCAGAAGTACTAATGACCGCTCGTCGTCCAAATTAAAGCGATGCATTTTACTGTAAGTGCTGACCCGGTCTGGTCCCGCGTTGGTGCGGGAGTCGGAACAGAAAACCAGTCCGTCGCTGAACTGTATGGCTAGGCAATAAGTCATGTAGAGCAGTTAATCTTTGTTCGCAGGTCAAAATAGAAATCAGTTCTAATATAGTGCGTTGCGTTCCGCGATGACAACAAAAAACACAGCTCGCTAGGTGACGCACGATAATCGCGCGTAGTTTCGGTGCAAACCCCCGCCTTATTTTCGGGCGCGTGCACTAAATCGGTACAAAAGCTAACCCAACCTGTAGAATCCGCCTGACGACAACTTTTAGTCGAAGCATTTGGACAGCTGTTTTGAAGCGGAGCTGTGGATATGGGCGGCTGTGGTGACAGTTGACGTTACCCAGTGCGCTACCCAATAGTTGAGGAAAAACAAGTTGTTTGAGACAAGTTGTCTGATGGTTCAGAACAATCAAACCGTTTGCAGCGTAGCCACAAGAACGGGTCGCTGGATTCAGCCGATCGGCTGCGTTTTCGGGCCGTCGCCACTGCCATAATGGTATGGATTTTGCTTGAGACAGCGGGTCGGATAACAGACACACACACAAAGGAGAATCGCGTGCGTAATAAGCGAAGAAACAAGATATGGGTCTTACCTGTACTTAGCCTCCTAATAGCCCCCGGGCTATGGGCGGAGGAAGAAGAAGTAGCAGAATTGGAGACTTTTGTTGCTGAGGAAGCAATCGAGG
This sequence comes from uncultured Gammaproteobacteria bacterium, assembly GCA_913049565.1. Next base: position 1,951 of record CAJWZG010000128.1, on the reverse strand, counting down.
ACGATATAGGAATAATCCCAACAGGGCCGCTAGAGTCCATTTTTGGATTCGATAAGACGCTCTTGGAAACTCCGCGGTCTGCGAGTGTGATCTCGATAGAGACGATGGAGCAATATGGCATCACAGAGATTGATGACCTGGTCGTGTTGGCCCCCGGTAGTTTCACCCAGTCCTTTTTCGGGGCTGCGGGTGCGCTTGACCTTCGCGGGACCCCTGGCGAGGTATACTTTAACGGCATACGTCGCTTGGAAAACCCCGGTAATTACGCAACACCGATTGGCGCCGCGGACCGGGTAGATATCATTCGTGGGCCAGCCTCAGTAATTTCGGGTCCAAGCCGGATTGGTGGTTACCTGAACTTTGTGCCGAAATCAGCGAGAGCAGAAACGGGACAGTACCTTGAGGCGCCGTCTGGTGAGATTTCGTATACCGCAGGAAGCTTCCGCAAGGGGGTACTTGCAGGAGAGGTAGGCGGTCCAGGAAAGATCGGCGGAAAAGACTTTGGCTACTATATTTACGGTGAGGTTGAAGATTCCGACAGTTATTACGATAACACAGAGGTTCTCTCTAATTTGTTTCAGGCAACCTTTAATGTGGACATAGACGAAAAATCTCGTCTGACTTTCGGTGCTATGTATTACGACTGGAAGAGTAATCAAGTCGCTGGATGGAATCGTTTGTCCCAAGACCTAATCGATACCGGCACATATGTAACTGGCAGTCCTTTCCCTGGCCTTGATGTGGACGGTGACGGATCAATATCTCATCAAGAGTACGGTGGTAGCGGGGGTATCGAGAGTTTTACTTTTATGGGGCCCTCGTACGCTACGGCAGAACAATATCAAGCAGTGCCTAACATGGGGCTAGATCCAAGCACAGTTGGCACGGCCAAGCTCAAGGGCAACCAGGTGCTTGTTGCTCCTGACGACGAATTGTTGAGCGAGAGCATTGTTTTGTACGGAGATTACGAGTACGACATCAATGAAGATTGGTCTTTGACTAATAAGTTATACTACGAGTTCTACGACAATTACGGCACGAACGCTTATGGCTTCTCGCAACAGGGCGAAAGCTCTGTCTGGGAGAACCAGCTTCAATTGGCATTTAACAAGGCTTATGACGGATTCGAAGTCAGCGCCATTGTTTCCCCTTCTTACCGAGATACGGAATTCGAGCGAGGAAATGACTACAGCAACGAGTACTTCGACCGGCGAGATCTGACGGGGCCCTCAACAGCCTTAGACAGAAGACTGTTAGCGGTGCGTATTGATGATGACTACAACAGATATGTGATCGGTGATTACAGCGTTTTCGGTTTAGCTGCACTGCTCGACTTACAAACAGATGTTGGGCTAGACGTGCTGTTAGGAATTCGCCAAGATAAAATCGATCAGACCTCAGAAATGATTGGCCATAAAACCCTTTACCGAGATGACTTTTACGGAGCGAACGATCAGGACGCTACGTCTTGGACGGCCTCAATTACCTACAACACTCCAGTAGGTTTATCGCCATACGTAACCTTGTCTGAGCAGGTTACGGTAGTGGCAAGTCAGATGGCGGACCTTGATCCTGAATCTGTCGCTGACGGAAATGCCGTGGCGTCATCCGAACTTACCGAGTACGGTGTAAAAGGGTCTTTCCTTAACGACCAGCTGTTTGTCCAGGCAAATTATTATGAGCAGGAAAGGACGAACGTAAGCTCGCAAGACGTCGTTACCAACCAAGTATCCCGCGGGGAAGGCTTCGAAGTTGAGGTTCAGGCCCCCGATCCCGGTCGTGATGCTGGCGGTGGTGATCTTCGACAGGGTGTCGTGGAGCTCTTTCGAAAGGGGCGTCGTCTGCACGGTGTCTCCGTTTCTCTGGGATTCTGAAATCCGGCGGAGAATAGGTGACGCGCCGCGGCACGGCCATGACCGATTGAGGAAACGTCAATAGCCCAGAGGATCGG
>CAJWZG010000127.1 GCA_913049565.1 uncultured Gammaproteobacteria bacterium | reverse complement strand
CTGCGAACTCACAGCTTTCAGCGTGAGCGCTGATCAACCCGAGCAGTACCAGGCGTTTCTCTCGCAGCTTGGCGTTTTGATACCTGTCACCGCTGGCCCCAATGCCTTCACTGCCGAGCTGAGTACTCCAAATGGTGCAGTGCTCCTGCGTACTTGGTAGCCCGGAGACCGAACTTACTGATGTATAATGATGTCTTGGAGAGGCGTTAATCGATTTTATCGGTGAGACGTTTCGAGCCGATATTTTGGAGAGAAATATGTCACAGCAAATCCCTGTACTCGTCGGCGTTAGCCACCTAGAGCAACGTTTTACCGACTTTGAGACGACGAAAGAACCGATTCAGCTAATGATCGATGCAGTTAACAAAGCTGCGGAAGATGCCGGCTCAAAGGCGCTACTGGACGCCAGTTCTGTCCGAGTAATCAAAGGCATCTGGCCCTACCAAGATCCTGCTCGCGCGGTTGCTCAGGCGATAGGCTGCTCCAACGCCGAAACGGTTCTATCACCCTTCGGCGGCAACTTTGTTCAAACTGTGTTGAATCAAAGCGCACTGGACATTCAGTCGGGACAGCACGAGGTTATTATTTTAACCGGCGCTGAATGTGGCAACACTCAGGCCAAGGCGGCCAAGGCGGGCCACGATTTAGGCTGGGCAGAACTGCCTGGAACACCCGATCGATTGATTGGCGTTGATAAAGACATGCGCCACGACGCCGAAATCGCGATACGACTAGGGCGTCCGATACAAATTTACCCCATCATGGAAACTGCCCTGCGCCATGATTCGGGTCGTGGTGTACAGGCTCATTTAGATCATATTTCACAGATTTGGGCCGGCTTCAGCAACGTCGCTGCGGACAATCCCGACGCGTGGATTCGCGATGCCAAAACCGCGGAAGAGATTCGCACCATCTCTGAAGTTAACCGACCTGTGTCTTTTCCTTATCCCAAGTTGATGAATTCCAATAACAATGTTGACCAAGCCGCTGCGCTGATCTTGGTCTCTGAAGAAAAAGCCAAGGCACTGGGTATTCCCCGAAAAAAATGGATTTACCCTTGGGCTGGCACCGACGCGCAAGACCACTACTACTTCTCTAATCGCGATAACTTCCACAGCTCTCCCGCCATCCGTCTTGCCGGAGGCAAGTGCATGGAGCTAGCCGGTTTAAGCGCTGATGATTTAGATATGGTTGATGTTTACAGCTGCTTTCCAAGCGCTGTGCAAATCGCCTGTCGTGAGCTGGGCATAGACACGAATAGGCCGCTGACCGTTACCGGTGGCCTAACTTTCGCTGGCGGACCAATGAACAACTACGTCATGCACTCAATCGCACGCATGGCCCAACTGTTAAGGGAAAGCCCTGGCAAACGAGGAATGATCACCGCGAACGGCGGCTACATCACAAAACACGCCTTCGGCATTTACTCCAGCGATGCACCTGAGCAATCATTCCAACACGCGAACCTACAGGATCAAGTTGACGCAACTCTGAAGCGCGATGTCGTGATTGGTTACGAAGGTAAAGGCGTCGTCGAAGGCTACAGCGTGATGTATGGCCCGCGGGGCGTGACCAAAGGCTTTCTCGCAGCCCGCCTCGACGATGGACGTCGAGCCTGGGGTATCTCAGAGGATACTGAGCTGCTTCAGAGCATGACGGAAGAAGAGTTCTGCGGCCGACAGGTGAGCATTTTCCAGCATCAAGCGACATTTTAAGCAGTGGCAGAATCGCAACACTCCCCTTCTACCTCTGCAGCCCACGCCTATCCAGCCGGGCTGGGACGACGCATCGGTGCCATAGGCTATGACAGCCTGCTGATTCTCGCCCTGTTCTTTTTTACCGGCTTTATCTGGGTGTCACTAAGTGGTGATGTCGTCACAGGATTGGCGTTTCAGTTAACCTTGCTTGCGGAGATCATAGCCTTCTTCGGCTACTTCTGGAGAAAACAAGGCGAAACTCTTGGCATGCGAGCCTGGAAAATTCGGGTTGTCGATGAGCATGGCGCGCCACCTAACTGGAAGCAGATCCTGCTGCGACTGTTGATTGCCCCACTGTCTTTAATTTGCTTTGCTCTTGGATACGCTTGGCTCTATGTCAGCAGTAATCAACAAACCTGGCACGATAAAGCCAGCGCTACTTTTGTCGTCCATATACCCGACCGCAAATGAGTTTGGCCTGAGTTAACCCAAACCATCTGAGCGGACTTGCGCAATAGATCCACAAACGCGATCAGGGTACCCTTGCGCGCTTCGTAGAACGCTGCACAACAACTCACAAGCAACACCCAAATCTGCCATTTAGCTTACTCAGGGAACCCGATTCATGAACTACTCCGCCGCTAACAGTGATCTCGCCACGCTACGCACTCCTTGCGTGGCAACCAGTCTGGCTTTAGCCAAACGCTTAGCCAAAGCCACAGGTAATACCGCTACCTTGAATCGTGCCATTACCGACTTCAAAGATCGCAGCGGCGAGCTGCTAACCGTTAATTTAGATGGCCCAGTAGCCCGGGTTTTAATTCTAGGCGGCGCGGATGAGTGCAGTGCGAGCGCATTTCGAAAGATGTCTGCCGCGCTCGCGCAGAAGTTGACCGCCATGGACATTATCCAAGCGGCCGTGCACCTGCTAAGCACTAAGGTCAAAGGTCACAATGCTGCGTGGAAAGCACAAACGCTGATGCAGGCGATCACCCATGCCAGCTATCGATTCAATGCGTACAAGAGCAAGCCGAAACAGCCAGTAAGCCTGAAGCGTATCCGCCTGCTTGCGAACCAAAGCGATCAAAAGGCGCTGCGGGGAGCCATCAGACTGGGAACTGCATTAGACGAAGGCTTGGCGCTAGCGAAAGACTTAGGCAACGAACCCTCGAATGTCTGCACCCCGACTTATCTGCTGACCCAGGCTCGCAAGATGGCACGCGCTAAAGACGTTAGCCTCACTGCCCTCGATGAAAAAAAGATGCTGAGTCTTGGCATGGGTGCCTTCATGTCGGTATCCCAGGGCAGCGACCAGCCCGGAAAGATGATCATTCTGCGCTACAACGGTGGCAAAAAAGATGAAGCCCCCATCGCCTTAGTCGGCAAGGGTATTACCTTTGACACCGGCGGTATTTCTTTGAAGCCTCCTCCCGGTATGGATGAAATGAAGTTCGACATGTGTGGTGCCGCAGCGGTATTAGGAGTTACCAAGGCGGCCATTGAGGCCAAGCTGCCAATTAATCTTGTCACCGTCGTTGCCGCAGCCGAGAACATGCCCAGCGGTAGAGCGACTAGACCCGGTGATATAGTGACCTCCGCATCGGGCCAGACTATCGAAATTCTCAACACCGATGCCGAGGGTCGACTGGTTCTCTGCGACGCGCTTACGCATGTTCAGAACTATAAACCGAGGGCAATAATCGATGTGGCAACGCTGACGGGTGCCTGCATTATGGCGCTAGGCAGCCACGCCAGCGGTTTGTTCGCCAACGATGACGACTTGGCAGATGCCATTACCGCAGCCGGAGAAGTCAGCGGAGACCGCAGTTGGCGGCTGCCCCTGTGGGATGAGTATCAGGTAGGTCTCAACACAAACTTTGCCGATATGGCGAACGTGGGTGGTCGCGGAGCAGGCAGCGTCACCGCCGCCTGCTTTTTATCTCGGTTCGTCGAGGGTCAAAAGTGGGCGCACATGGATATCGCCGGCAGCTCGTTTCACCAAGGCGGCGCTAAAGGTTCCAGTGGTCGACCCGTTGCTCAACTGTTCGCCTATCTGACCGCAGAAAGCGGTCTATAACCCGGCAACGGTTCCAGCACATGACTCGGGTCGACTTCTATCAGTTGCCGGACAAAGATCTGCAGGCTAGCCTGCGCTTCGCTTGCCGACTGTGCCTCAAAGCACTGGGAAGCAACATGCCAGTCCACATTCGAGTTGAAGATCAGGCGCAAGCCGTTGCAATAGATGAGCTGATGTGGGAATACCCAAAGCACCGCCTAGTTCCCCACGCGATCATCGACGGTCAGGCAGAGTCTCAGACGCAAGAGATTGCACGAAGTAAGCACCCGGTACATATCGGTTGGCAAGAACCCTGCCACGACACCGGCCTACTGATTAATCTGGGTAACAATGTACCCAATTTTTTTGGCCGGTTTGACCGTGTCGCGGAGATTATTGTGGATGAGAGCAAGACTCTGCGCAGAGAGCACTACAAGTTTTACCGGCAGCGTGGCTATCCACTACACCATCACGCCTTAGAAGACTGGGATCAGTAGCGCTATCGCTACGGCCCAAAAAACGTTAAGCACTATCAGAGTCATCATGGACAACAACTTTAACCCTGAAGCCATAGAACAGAGCCTTTACGCTCACTGGGAGCAGGCGGATTTTTTCAAAGCCAGCGAAGATGGCGAAGGCTACTGCATTTTGATTCCGCCGCCCAATGTAACAGGTACGCTGCATATGGGGCATGCTTTTAACCAAACTCTGATGGATACGCTGATTCGCTACCAGCGTATGCAGGGGGCTAGTGCGCTCTGGCAGATGGGTACAGACCACGCCGGCATCGCGACTCAAATGTTGGTGGAGCGCCAGTTGGCGGCTGAGCAACTCACTCGACACGACTTGGGGCGAGACCCGTTCATTGATCGCGTCTGGCAATGGAAGGAAGAATCAGGCGGCACAATTTCCCAGCAAATTCGGCGCATGGGGGCCAGCATCGACTGGTCCCGCGAGCGATTCACCATGGATGACGGTTATGCCGAAGCTGTACAACAGGTATTTATACGCCTGTTCGACGAAGGCCTGATTTATCGCGGCAAGCGCCTTGTGAACTGGGATCCGGATCTGGGCACCGCGATTTCAGATTTAGAGGTCGAGAACAACGAAGAGCAAGGGCACTTGTGGCATTTTCGCTACCCTCTCACCGATGGCGCTACAACGCTGGATGGCAATAACTATCTAGTAGTGGCAACCACTCGCCCAGAAACCATGTTGGGTGACTCAGCCGTCGCCGTGCACCCCGACGATGAGCGCTATGCGCATCTGGTCGGGCAACACATCATACTCCCCTTGGTGGACCGTAAAATCCCCATCATTGCCGATGATTACGTCGACCGAGAATTTGGCACAGGGTGCGTGAAAATCACTCCAGCCCACGACTTCAACGACAACGAAATGGGTGCGCGGCATGATCTGCCGCTGATCAACATCTTTACGCCCGAAGCCGCCATCAACGACGCTGCGCCAGAAGCCTATCAAGGCATGGACCGCATGGTTGCGCGCAAACAGATTGTCAGCGACCTTGACGCCAAAGGTCTTCTCGATGAGATCAAGGATCACAAACTTATGGTACCCCGCGGTGACCGCTCCAATGCGATCATAGAACCGCTATTAACCGACCAGTGGTTTGTCAAAATTGTGCCGCTAGCTGAGCCTGCTATTGCAGCTGTAGAAAACGGCGATATTCAGTTTGTCCCTAAGCAATACGAGAACACCTATTTTGCCTGGATGCGCGATATCAAAGACTGGTGTATCAGTCGCCAGCAGTGGTGGGGACACCGGGTACCTGCGTTCTACGATGATGCCGGCAATGTCTACGTCGCCGAAGATGAAGCCACAGCCCGCAGCAAATACGCCTTAGCGGACGGTCAGGTTCTGACCGCTGATGACGATGTGTTGGAAACTTGGTTTTCCTCCGCCCTCTGGCCCTTCGCAACACTGGGATGGCCGGAAGAAACACCGGAGCTAGAGCGATTTCTCCCGTCCAGCACATTGATCACCGGGCACGACATCATCTTCTTTTGGGTCGCCAGAATGATCATGATGACCTTGCACTTCACTGGCAAAATCCCCTTTAAAACGGTGTATATCCACGGCCTTATCAAAGACGCCGAAGGCCAAAAGATGTCAAAGACCAAGGGCAACGGTCTTGACCCACTCGACTTTATCGACGGGATTGATTTAGCGGGGTTGATCGCCAAACGAACCAGCAACCTCACCCAGCCGAAAATGGCTCAGCGTATTGAAAAACAAACCCGAAAGGACTTCCCAGAAGGCGTGACCGCTTATGGAACGGACGCACTGCGTTTCACCTTTGCGGCCTTGGCCACAACGGGTCGAGATGTACGGTTTGATACCAATCGCATTGAGGGATACCGCAATTTTTGCAACAAACTGTGGAACGCCTCCAGATTTGTTCTGATGACCACTGAGGATATCGACTTGGGCGTTGTACCTGACCCAAGTCCTGTTGATGAGTGGATTGTCAGCAAGTGCCGTCGCATGGTCAAAGATGCACGATTTGCGCTGGACACATACCGCTTCGATATCTACGCCAACACCGTCTACGAGTTTGCGTGGCACGAATACTGCGACTGGTACTTAGAGCTAAGCAAACCGCTGCTTTGGAACCAAGAATCCAACCCTGCCGCTAGAGCAGCCGCCCAACGCACCTTGTTACAGGTACTTGAGATATTGCTGCGCACGGCTCACCCGGTGATGCCCTTCATTACAGAAACGCTTTGGCAAGAGGTCGCTGCGCGGTTGAATCTTATTGGCGGTGAAACAGCCGCCAGCATCATGCTGCAAACGTTTCCTCAGACAGCCGACATGGCAGCAAACGAGGCGGCTGAAAATCAGATCGAATGGTTAAAAGCGGTGATCACCAGCATTCGCACTATTCGCGGTGAAGCCAACATCAAACCCAGCCAAGAAATTCCATTGCTGTTGCAGGGAGGAGACACAACAGACCGAAACAGTGCAGTGCAAGCTAAGGATATGCTCGGTAGATTGGCCAACGTCACTTCCATCGAATGGCTGCCAGATGAAGCTGAGCCACCGTTGAACGCCCTCAGCTTGGTGGGAGAGCTAAAAATTATGGTTCCCTTAGCTGGGTTGATTGACATAGAAGCCGAACGCGCCCGAATCGACAAAGAGGTAGGCAAAGCCGAGCAAGAGTTGCAAAAGATCGAAACCAAACTTGGCAACGAGTCCTTTGTGGCTAAGGCGCCAGAGGCTGTTGTCGCCAAGGAGCGAAATCGTGCAACTGAACTGCAGACGATACTACGAACATTACAACACCAAATCGAGGCCCTCAGTCAGGCCTAGCTATCTTGTCGTCGTGTAGTGACCTATTCGAAACGCAGTTTCGCCACGACGTCAGAGGCATCTTCGCTGCGGTGTACCCACCCATCCAAGGACCCCTGCGTCGATGTTTCACTGCTATCTTCAAGCTCGAAGCGCCAGATACGGTTCGAAGAGGTCTGAGCATAAAAACGACCACATATCTGCTCGGTAACGCGGTAACACTCGCCACCTCGTTGGTTTGGGCTCAAAAAGCTAACGTCGAGCCCATGCAGATCCGCCGCGCGCTGCCTTCTTTAAACTAGCATAGCTCGTTGTTCGCCCCCAAGCTGCGCGTTCTGCAAAAGCCAAGTCATCGGTTGAGCTCCGGAGCGGGCCAAAAGTCTGAGTAGCAGCAAAACTCCGATCACGCTGAGATGTTTCAGCCATCACTAACGGGAAACTGCTGTATCGAGTGAGAAGATATATTGCCTGGGCGCTGCCAACGAATCAGTATGGTTAGACAAAGTGAACTGCGCCGCAACCAGTACTACCTCAGCATCGACCGGCAGAGCATAGGCATCAAAGTAGCCGATTTGACCACCGTAGTCCGACCGCGACGCACCGTATTTTAACACCATGCGGTCAACACCAGTGATTAGCTCCAAGGCATCGCTGCCAAAAGCCTTTTGCCAAAGCGCAAACACCTGCTTTTGCGCTGTTGAGATCCGGCTCTTCGCCACATAAAGCAGCGATCCCGTTGGGCCATAGAGTCGCGCACCTTCGTCAAAGCCAGCGGCGCTGAGGGTGAATACACCCGCGGATACTTCGCCGTTGATAGTCACCCCCATCGGGCGATTGTCCAAAACACCGCCACCGATATCCTGTGAAAAGCGCACCAAGCCACCCGACTGTCGCGCGCATGTGACGCCTGCTGGCAGTCGCTTAACATCACCACATTTCCCGAATCGATGCGGGTAGCCGCCATCGGCAGGCTGGCAAGAAAGTGCGTTACCGCGTGAGCAGCACCTTGCCTACAGTTTTATTGCCTGCAATCAAGGTATGGGCATCCGCAGTGCGCTCCATTGGAAATCGCGCTTCGACAATCGGCTTGATCAAACCCTCTTCTATTTTGGGCCAAACATCCTGCTTTAGACCATCCATAA
>CAJWZG010000126.1 GCA_913049565.1 uncultured Gammaproteobacteria bacterium | reverse complement strand
ATCGCGGCTCGACTGACCATGAATAGAGAAGGCATTCGCCGGCTAGCGGCCGAAGATCTCAATGTCCGAACATCACCCTACGAATTTGCCGATAACGAAGAGGATTATCGAGCAGCGGTTGCACGCATAGGTATGCCGTGCATTGTGAAACCCGTGATGTCGAGTTCAGGCAAAGGCCAATCGACAATACACACCGAGGCGGATATTGAAACTGCTTGGCAGTATGCGGTAGACGGGGCGAGAGGCTCGGCGGGTACCGTCATTGTTGAAGGTTTTGTGGACTTCGATTACGAGATTACTCTGCTTACAGTGCGCCATCGTGATGGCACCACGTTTTGTGAACCCATTGGCCATCGACAAGAGGGTGGTGATTATCAGGAATCTTGGCAGCCCCAACCGATGTCGATGCAAGCCTTGGCGGCGAGTGAGGAAATCGCGGAAAAAGTTACCTCAGCCTTGGGCGGGTGGGGGTTGTTTGGTGTCGAGTTTTTTATCAAGGGTGACGACGTCTTTTTTTCTGAAGTGAGCCCGCGACCGCACGACACCGGAATGGTGACATTGATCAGTCAAGACCTTAGCGAGTTCGCTCTCCACGCTAGAGCGATTTTAGGTCTACCTATTCCTAAGGTGAGGCAGCAAGGGGCAGCCGCATCCGCGGTGATTCTAGCCCATGGTCAATCACAATCGTTGTCCTATGGTGGTTTAGGCCTCGCGTTGGCTCAGCCCGATACTCAGCTACGTTTGTTTGGTAAACCTGAGGTTGCGGGAGAGCGACGGGTCGGCGTAGCTCTGGCATTGGGCGACAGTATTGTCAGTGCGCGGCAAAAAGCGCTGGATGTGGCGAGCGCGGTCGAGGTGCATTTGGGTTGATGTCCTGAGTTGGTGCCCTGAGTTGATGTCCTAGGTTAGCGAATTGATCTGCCTAAACCTCATGCTGCGGGGTTGCAAAAGGCAAGTGCAAGGTTATAGTCGCAAAATGCAAAACGGTTTCACACAGTCTTTATCATTGACCGCCGAGACCTCTCGGCAGACGATGCTGCCCGCGTTTTCGTTACTGCTACTGCTGCCGGTTTCCCGGCACACACACTAATACCCAAGGGCAATGCCCACCCAGATCTCTCACCACACTAACTGTCTCAGCTGAGTTTGCTGACGCAAAAAAGTGGCGGGTAAATCAATAAGAAGTCCGACATGACGTTGGATGTCCGTTAATATAGTCGGCTGAAACGGTGTATCCGTAACAGCCGGGCTAGCTGGCAAATACAGAGTGAATAGCATGAGCAGTCAACCAACCGGCGGTCGCGCCGCAGGCGTGATGCCTTTTGACAAATACCAAGCATTTAAGGCCGTCGATCTCCCCGATCGACAGTGGCCCAGCAAAGTACTTACTCAGGCGCCTCGATGGTGCAGTGTGGATCTGCGCGACGGCAATCAGGCCCTGATTGACCCTATGAGCGTAGAGGAAAAGATGCGGTTGTGGGATTTGCTGCTGGAAATAGGCTTTGCTGAAATCGAAGTTGGTTTTCCTGCCGCATCGCAGCCGGATTTTGACTTTATCCGACGTATCATTGATGAAGATCGCATTCCCGATGACGTGCACATTCAGATCCTTTGTCAGGCGCGAAAAGAGCTGATTGAACGCTCAGTGGAGGCGTTGGAAGGCGCGCCTAATGTAATTTTTCATTTGTATAACTCGACGTCGGAGCTGCAGCGCCGGGTGGTCTTCGGTATGGATCGTCAAGGCATCATCGATCTTGCGGTAGAAGGTACGGCCCTGGTTCGCGAGGGCCTAAAGGACTTCGAGAGTAATGTCACTTTCGAATACTCACCTGAAAGCTTTACTGGTACCGAGCTCGAATTCGCGTCGGATATTTGCGTGGCTGTTGCCGATACTTGGGGCGCGACACCTGCGAACCCGATGATCATCAATTTGCCCAGCACTGTCGAAATGAGCACGCCAAATATCTATGCCGACCAAATAGAATGGTTTTGCCGAAATTTCCCGCGTCGTGACAGCGCGGTCATCAGTCTGCACACCCACAATGATCGCGGTACAGGTGTTGCGGCAACTGAGTTGGGGTTAATGGCCGGTGCACAGCGGGTCGAGGGTACTTTGTTCGGTAACGGAGAGCGCACGGGAAATTGCGATATCATCACGATGGCAATGAATTTATTCAGCCAAGGAGTGGATCCAACGCTGGACTTTCAGCAAATGCCGAAGATTCGAGAGGTTGCTGAATCAGTCAACAAGCTTGCCGTTCCTGAACGGCACCCCTATGCAGGTGAGCTCGTGTTCACAGCATTCTCTGGCTCACATCAAGACGCCATCAAGAAGGGTATGTCTAAGGTGGATAGAAGTCGTTGGGAGGTTCCGTATCTACCCATTGACCCCGAAGATGTGGGCAGTTCTTACAAAGAGACCATTCGCGTAAACAGTCAGTCCGGCAAGGGCGGCGTGGGCTTTATGCTCGAAGAGCATTACGGTTTGGCACTGCCTCGCGATTTACTGGTGGAGTTCAGTGCCCATGTGCAAAAACTCACAGAAACCCTTGATCGAGAGGTTAAAACCGACGAGATCTATCAATGCCTTTTAGACACCTATGTGACAGACAGTGAACCCTACCGACTGGTTGATTACGACCTGCTGCCCGGTCGCGAGCAAGATCAGCGTTGCGTCGCGAGAGTAGCGGTATCGGAAAATGTATTGACCATTGATGGTGAGGGTTCGGGTCCAATCGAAGCCTTTGTCACAGCTCTTGGGGAAACACTCAATGAGCCGGTGACGATTTTAAGCTATCAAGAGGTGGCCATTGGCACCGGCAGTGATGCGCAAGCCATATGTATCGTGTCGATAGAGGACAAAGAGGATGGGCATCGTTGCTATGGTCTTGGGATAAGCCGCAACACGACGACTACGGCATTGAATGCCACTATTTCTGCGATGAATCGACGATGGGTTGGCACTCGTTAGTTACGACTATCCAGATGTCCCTTCTCTTTGAAAGGGGAGGTCAGTCAGCTGGCTCAGAGGGGCTAGCCTGGTTTTCCCCAATCTCGTTATTGTTTTCAGCCCGCATTTGACGCCTGATTTTCAGCGTCTTAACGATATTGTCTTTGATTTGTAGTGTCTCGATTTGATAGTCGCCCGCACGCAGGCAAACGTTTGTTTCGGGGATCGTCTCAAGGTGTTCCAGTACGAAGCCACTCAATGTCTTGGGGCCGACAGTCGGGATGTTCCAGCGCAACGCGCGGTTGATGTCGCGCAGTACCGCCATGCCATCGATGACAAAACTGCCGTCTTCCTGTGGTGATATTTCTGGCATGTTGGCGGCATAGTCGCTGGTAAATTCGCCAACAATTTCCTCCAGAATATCCTCTAGCGTCACGATGCCTTGAATGTCGCCGTATTCGTCAACAACCAACGCCAGTCTTTGCTTTTCTTTCTGAAAATTGAACAACTGAGTGTGCAGTGGTGTGGCTTCGGGAACGTAGTAAGGTTCTCGAGTTAACTGTAGTAAATCGGCTTTGGAGAACTCTTCATTCATGATCAGTCGAGCCACACGCCGCAAATGCAAAATGCCAAGCACATTGTCAAAGCTGTCTTTGAAGATAGGTATCAACGTGTGCTGGCTGGCGGCCACCATTGCCATAATCGTGCTCAAATCATCATCAATATTGATCGCAGCAATTTCAGCTCTGGGCACCATAATGTCGTCAACAGTCACCGACTCCAAATCGAGGATCCGGGTGAGCATGGCTTGACGTTCGCCTACTGCGTTTGCCCCCTCGACCACTACGGTTTTAAGTTCATCCTTCGTGAGTTGGTCGTCATTGTCACCTGATACCGCTAAAAACGGGCGCACCAATGCGTTGCTGACCAGGTTGATCAAAGCGACAACGGGCATCAGCATTCGCTGCAACGGCTTAAGAACGAACACAGCCTTAAGGGCCCATCGCTCGGGTTGCGCGGCAGCCAAGGTCTTCGGGGCAACTTCGGCAAAGATAAGAAACACAACAGTGAGCACCCAGGGTGCAAGAAGCACACCGGTATCACCCAGTAATTGGAAACCGATAACGGTTGCAACAGTTGCGGCAGAAAAGTTCACCAGATTGTTGCCGACAAGAATCACGCCGAGCAGGCGGTCGGGTCGCTGCAGCATAGAGTCAGCTTTCTTGGCACCGCGATTACCACGTTTCACCAAATGACGCAGGCGGTAACGATTGAGGGCCATCATGGCGGTCTCAGTGCCGGAGAAATAGGCAGAAAGCAAAATCATCGCGCCGATGCACATCAGCAGATAGCTTGTGGGAAAGGCGTTTATATCCATTCAATGTCGCCTGATTGAGGGTAAATCAAAGCAAGTATTCGAGTACAAATTTGCTACCCCAGTAGCCAAGCAGCAATAAGATGAACGCCGCCAGGTTCCAGCGCACGCCCGTAACACCCCGCCAGCCGAACAAGTGATGGCCGGTAAGGAAACCGGCATAGATCAGCCAAGATAACGACGTCAGAACAGTGTGGTGCACAAGGCGTTGATCAAACATGTTCTGTAAGAACAGCATGCCGGTCACGATGCTCAGCGTGAGCAACCCCACGCCGAGCCAGAGCATGGTGATAAATAACTCTTCCATGCTGTCCATGGGCGGCAATAGACCCAACAATCCAGACTGCGGCGCTCGTAACCGTCGCTCCTGTACGCCAATAAGCAACGATTGCAGTGCAGCGGTCATGAGGGCGGCGTAGGCGCTTATAGACAGCAATATATGGGTGATCTGGTTCGTGCCTAAGGAGATTGGCTGGGTTTTTCCTGGGGGCAACAAAGCCAGCGCCAATACGGTGAACGCAGCCAGCGGTAAGCTCAGCAGTAAGAGGTTGTCAGCGCGCACTCTAAGAGCGCTAGCGATGCTAACAGCCACAATAACGCAGGAAACCAGCGAGCTAACGCCGATAAATGTCAGGGTCAAGGTTGGTGAAGGCGCTTGCTGAATCAGGCTTTCGGTTGAGGCTACCAGATGGCTCAAAAAACCAATTAGCGCGATGCCCAAGGCCGCAGATAGCGCTGCCCCGGGTTCGATAGTTTGGCCAGATTTTTCGGCGGTGCGTATTCGCAGGCTGAGTCGGCGCCACAGCAGAAAAAACGCGGTGGTATAGGACAGAAGTGCGAGGCCAGAGGCCGATAAGATGATGATGTTCATGGTACCCGCACACCGAGAAACCAGTCCTAGAAAAAGGAAATAGGCAGTCGGTCTGTCGTTATAGGTGCCTTTAATGATCGAGTAAGTTGCAGTGTGGCATATTGTCGGCACACGGTGAAGTAGCCCGAGAGCGGCGCAATGCCTGCTCAGAGTCTGTCTGGCACCTGCGGCTTGTCTGCAAATAGGCGTAACATTGATAAAATGTTTGGAGGCGAGTGACGATGGAAAACATAGCGACAGTCCTTTTTTTTCTTACCGAACTTTTCGTATTTTTGCTGGGTCTCGGCTTGCTAGTGTTGCTGGTTTTGTACGTGGTGGATCGCCTGCAAACCCAACATTCACTGCGGCGCAACTTCCCCGTGCTGGCTCGCTTTCGCTATCTGTTCGAAAAACTGGGTGAGTTCTTCAGGCAGTATTTTTTTGCCATGGATCGAGAAGAGCTGCCATTTAATCGTGCCGAGCGCAGTTGGGTGTATCGCGCAGCTAAAGGGGAAGATACAACCGTAGCGTTTGGTTCCACTCGGGACCTGCGACCCACCGGCACTGTGTTGTTTGTGAACTGCGCCTATCCAACGCTTGAGCAAGACGCCAAGCCACCAAGGCCGCTCACCATTGGGCCAGCCTCCAAAGTACCATTCGCCACGGCTTCATTCTTTAATATATCCGGTATGAGTTATGGCGCGATATCACGTCCAGCAGTGGATGCCTTGTCGCGAGGGGCCGCGAAAGCAGGCGTTTGGTTGAATACCGGTGAGGGTGGCCTTTCGCCTGCTCACTTGCGTGGCGGTGCCGACATCGTTTTCCAAATTGGCACTGCGAATTATGGTGTCCGTGATGCGCGCGGTGCGCTTGACCCGGTCAAACTAGCCGAAATTGCCAGTCACGAGCAGGTGCGGATGTTTGAGATCAAACTCAGTCAAGGCGCTAAGCCCGGCAAGGGGGGGATCTTGCCAGCAGCGAAAGTGACTGACGAAATAGCCCTCATTCGGGGGATCCCAGAGGGTGAGGATTCTATTAGCCCTAACAGGAATCCAGCCGTTGATAGTGCCGACGATTTACTGGATCTCATCGCCCAGGTGCGTGATGTTTCGGGAAAGCCGGTTGGATTTAAGAGTGTTATTGGCGCCTATGGTTGGTTGGATGAGCTATGCGAGCGCATCCATCTGAGAGGGATAGAGCAGGCTCCCGACTTCATCACCATTGACAGCGCAGACGGCGGCACCGGTGCCGCGCCGGCCAGCTTGATCGATTACATGGGGTTGCCGCTGAAAGAAAGCCTGCCATTGGTGGTGGATATTCTCAGTCGGCATGGTTTGCGTGATCGCATCAAGATTATCGCTAGTGGCAAGCTGACCAACCCCGGTCAAGTGGCATGGGCTCTCTGTGCCGGTGCGGACATCGTGGTTTCGGCGCGCGGATTCATGCTGGCGTTAGGCTGCATTCAAGCCTTGCAATGCAACAAGAATACTTGTCCAACGGGTATTACCACCCACGACCCTAAGCTTCAGCGAGGGCTGGTCGTGAGCGACAAGGCTGAGCGAGTAGCCGGTTACGCGAAAACGCTAATGAAAGAAGTTGAAACGATAGCCCACTCTTGTGGCGTTCAGGAACCTCGCTCGCTCGGCAGAATGCATTGTCGTCAGGTGATGGAGGACGGAACGTCGATTCCGTTAGACCAACTGTATGCGAAGACATCGACCAAAGAATAATTGCGGTCGGCAAATTTGGCGCAAAGAAGGCTGTTGTGATTCCCTCTAATGCGAACTCTCGCGCTATACTAGGGGCAAGCAAGATGAGCACCAGACCTTATGTTCGAGAGCCTTTCTGATCGGCTATCGCAAAGCCTGAAACAAATCACCGGCAAAGCCCGACTAACGGATGACAACATCGCTGAAGCGCTTCGTGATGTCCGCATGGCGTTACTTGAAGCTGACGTCGCGCTATCGGTGGTGAAAGATTTTGTTGACCAAGTGCGCACTAAGGCGCTGGGTCAGCAAGTAACCGCTGCTCTGAATCCCGGAGAAGCGTTCATAAAAATAGTGTATGAGGAACTCGTGCATATTATGGGCGACGCCAACGATGCGTTGAATTTGGCGACAAAGCCCCCGGCCGTGATTCTAATGGCTGGCTTGCAGGGTGCGGGTAAAACGACAACGGTAGCGAAGCTAGCAAGGCTGCTTAAAGAACGCGAAAAGAAAAAAGTAGCCGTCGTTAGCGCGGATGTCTATCGGCCTGCGGCTATTGCTCAGTTAGAGACTCTCGCGGGGGAAGTAGGTGCCACCTTCATACCTTCCAGTGCTGAAGAAAAGCCGGTCGATATTGCTCAACGCGCACTGAAAGAGGCCGATAATCAGCTTGCCGACGTTTTGATTCTCGACACAGCAGGGCGTTTGGCCATTGATACTGAGATGATGGCTGAAATTCAGGTGCTGCATCAGACGATCAAGCCGATTGAAACCTTGTTTGTAGTCGATGCTATGACAGGTCAGGACGCGGCTAACACAGCAAAGGCTTTTAACGACGCGTTGCCGCTTACCGGCATTGTTTTGGCGAAAACCGACGGTGACGCCAGAGGTGGTGCCGCATTAAGCGTGCGTGCGATCACAGGCAAGCCCATTAAATTCATGGGCGTGGGCGAAAAAACCGATGGCTTAGAGCCTTTTTATCCTGACCGTCTAGCGTCGCGGATTTTAGGTATGGGCGATGTTCTGTCGCTGATTGAAGAAGCAGAGCGCAAAGTCGATAAAGACAAGGCGCAGCGTCTTGCACAGAAAATGCAGAGTGGCCGTAAGTTTGATTTAGAGGACTTTCGCGACCAGCTGCTGCAGATGGACAATATGGGTGGTGTAACAGGCATGCTCGATAAGCTGCCGGGTATGGGGCAACTACCCACGGCAGCTAAAGCTCAAGTGAGTGACGGCCAGTTTAAACGCATGGGTGTCATCATTGATTCCATGACTGTTAAAGAGCGTCGTTTCCCGGATTTGATTAACGGTTCGCGTAAAAAACGGATTGCAGACGGCAGCGGGTCTCAG
>CAJWZG010000125.1 GCA_913049565.1 uncultured Gammaproteobacteria bacterium | reverse complement strand
TGTGTTACTAATATAGATAAACAAAAAGTATCTTTTTTATTTAGTTTACCAGTATGGGATATTAGTACTAGAAAAAAATTGAATAATATATGTGATGGTAAAAAGAAACCAACAAATTTTAAAACTGAAATAAAAATAAGTAAATTACGAAACAATAAATATTTAAAATTTAGTTATATTTATTGTAAAAATGATTTTAAATATTATGATTATTTAACAGAAAGGTTTATAAATTATGCTAATACAAATATATTATTTTTATCAAATGAATCAAAACAATATAAATTCGATATATTTCCAAAACCATCAATTTAGATTAGTTAAACAATATTTTTTTATAAATTATTTACAAAATTCATCAGATTAGATTCGTTGGACCAGTCCTGCTCAAAGACCTGACCGTTTTCTTCGCGATTAAATACGCCGGCCTGATGACCTGTTGATAGCCTCCCATAGAGAAGACTTTCGTTGGGTAAAGTATATTCCAACGTAGCTTGGCCGACCGCGGCGCTCCATGTATGGGGATACTCAAAACCACCGTTGTCATAGCCTGCACATGCGGGCCCTGCTTGGAGAAAACCAGTACAGAAAAACCCCTGCTGTCCAGTTAAGCTCTGCAGCTTTTCGTCCTCGACATAACGCAACCCGGCCGAAATTGCCCAAGTTTCGTTGATTGTGTAATCCACGTTAGCAAAGACTGCTTGGCTTTCTTGCTGTGCCCTTGTCCCGTAGTAAACATTTTGGGTATGGTAGTCCCCTTCAGGGCAGGTATACCAAGTGGTAGCGCCTTCCGCAGCTGCCTGCTCCGCACTCGTTCTGAACCAGCTATACGCTGCATTAAAAGCCTCAAGTCCTTCCTGACAACTAGAGAAACTGTTCATCCCTGTTACAACTCCCCAAGCATGGGTGTCAGGCCCGTCATAGGTCGACCACTGCTCGTCCGCGGTACCGTCTCTCCAAGAATTGTTCAGCTCGTTCCTGATGACCGCCCAACGAGTGCGATTGGAATATTGAAACGCACCGCCCTGAATCGTCAATTTCTCATTAGGTTGATATGTCATTAACACTTCGTGCGAAATCTCATCATAGTCGTAAGGAAGCTCACCGAAGCGATTCATGTACGCTACACCGCCGTCCAAAGAAGCGAGGTTGTCCGCTGCGGAGGGTTGTTGGTTTGAGTAATCGTACTCTTTGACGTACATCTGTGAAGTATCCCCATCACTATAGGTGTACTTGACGTTCAAGTTGTCGCTCACGTCAAACGAGATATAGGCATCCCATCTCTTTGCTCGGCTGTCTTCGTGGTTTTCGTAGTTGTAAAAGACTTTGTTTTCTACGTCACCACAACGCTGCCCTGGCATGCCGATCGGACAGTTCGCGGAAATCGCAGAGACCCCATCCGCTCTCAGGTAATTCAGGTTTACGATAGGCTCCACACCCTGCGGTGGCAAATTGCCAAGGGCGTAAGCGCCAAGTATCGTTATTTCCTCGTCCGTAACATTTGGGTTCATCAATGAGACGAGAGAGCTGGGAACGCCGCGGTCTTGCACATAGGAAAAGCGTGCGTTCATATCGACTCGCTCAGTTTGAAAACGAAGCTGCCCCGTACCAAACATATGATCAGGAGCACCATAGTCCCCACCAATTCCGTCGTTTTCCTGAATGCCATCACCGGTATGCGTGCCACCTGTGACTCGAAACGCGAGATTTTCATTAAAGGGAACGGGGCCACCGAAAGCAATGTTCACTCTTTCTTGGGTAACATCCGTGACCTCGACTTCGATAACCGCATCGAATTCCCGGGTCGGTTTCTTGAACAAGTAGTTAATTGAACCGGCAAGCGAGTTTCGACCGTTCAGTGTTCCCTGCGGACCGCGCGCGATTTCGATGCCTTCTAAATCGAATCCACCTCCGGGCATGGTTCCGTAGGTTCCAATCGTGTATGCCCCGTTCACGTATTGCGCCACTGCACGGTCCATGTGGTTCATACCCGCCTGACGCGTGCCGATCCCTCTTAGAACGACACCGTTCCCCTGCTGGTCCATGGTGTCACCGAACTGCAGGCCCGGCACAAGGTTTTGAAGTTTGTCACGATCCTGCAGACCAAGTTGTTGCAGCATATCAGAGTCAAACGCTGTGATGGTCATGGGCGTATCTAGAATGTTCGCTTCGACGCGATCCGCCGTAACAACGACTTCTTCAAAAAACTCAGACCCGGACTCGCTAGCAGCGTCCTCGGCAGAAGCCGCGGAAAACGCTAACAGGGTCGCTGCGGTGACGCCAAAAAGCTTTGACGCGTGCAGAGATTTTTTAAGCTTAAAATTCAAGTGTTATCTCCCTCGCTTATGATAATAAATCGATCGAAGGGATTTTTAATCGAACCGACACCTAAACTCAACAAATCGTTACAATTTAGAAACAAAGCGACGACATGTTTTTGAGTTTTTTCACCCATTTTTTTAACCCGAAGTCCTAAGCCCCTCCCCATAGCTAGACATCAACCTTCAAAAACGCGATCCTCCGCGGCCTGAATCGCTCGAGTAAAGCTGCAAGAAAGGTGTTATCTCATCGGGTTGGGATTAGGAGGCCACATTGAGAGAGGAACTCACTGACAGGGCAGCTCGCCTGGCTGAGGCCATCCCGTTCTACGGTCCTGGAGAGCCCATTCCTCGCGATCGCGACCTCAGTATCAAGGACGACAAAACCCCCTTTAAGGCCGTGCTGCACTTGCTTCTAAGGAGCTGGCCTTATCTAAAACCACAAGTTGCGGGAAATTGGTGGATACCTGGAAAGGGCATTGAGCCACAAAGCGCTGAATTATTGAGTGGCAGGGGCTATACCTTTCGCTATGTGGCTCCACTAGTCACCTTGCTAGCGCTTATCCCTGCTTTTTTAGGGCTAGTCCCTGTAACCGGTGGCTTCGCAAACAACGCGTTTTACGCTTTGGTCGCGATCATTGTCGGTAGCGTTTGGGTGCTGTCTTACACATCAGGCAAGCAACAAGGCGTCGCCTTAGTGTTACTGACTTTTGCACTCGTATCTGCAAATCTGGCGGCACTGATTTTCTTTGAAGGTGCAAGCCAGAGCATATACATAGGCACACTGAGCGCTGCTTGTATGTCGGGCTGGTTTATACAGCTTCGTCTTGAAACCGACGGCCTAGCCTTTCGCTTTCGCATACGCACCCACTTGATCTATTACTACAGCGCTATGCTAATTGTGAACTTGGTCTATGTGCTACTCGGTCTGCTTTTGGCCGAGGTTATCAATCAGTCTTTGTTACAAAACGAAGCCCTAATGCCCGGTCTCGCCGCGTTGCTTGGTTACCCCGATTTCTCCGTCGAAGCCGTCACGATGCTCACAGAAGCCCAAAGAATGGAACTGCGATGGGCTCCAATACAGATTGAGTTTGCGTTTTTCCTACTGCTGTGGCCTCTGGAGCTTGGCTTGCTTTACTACGTGCTATGGATTTTCCAACAGGTGAACCAAGACTTGCGCCTGGACTTGGTTGAGCGATGGCATCAACTTTCCCTGCAGCACCATGCAGATCATCGCGTTGGCGATTCGATCTGGAGGATACAAACGGACTCTGAGGCCGTGACCGATGTGCTAAAAATAATTGGGGAGCTTAGTTTGATAATCTTAAACGTCGCTTCCGCGTTACTGATGATCTCCATACTTTCGCCGGTGGTTGGCCTGATTGCAGCTTTTGTTGTGCTGCCATTGCTTGCCCTTGCTAGGTGGGCCATGCCGCGGGTTCGCGTACGTTCATTAGTGCAACGAATGGCCAATGCCGACCTTACATCCAGAGTTCAGGAATCTTTTCGATCAATCAAGCTGAATAAATCCTATGGCATCAGCGCCCAGTCTCAGGCGCAGTTTGAGGATGACTCGTCAATCGCATTCAATACTGAGTATCACCAAACCCGGCTTGATCTGCGCGTTAGCCTTGTTAGCGATACCTACTCACAGCTCTTTATCTTCTTCGGGTTGGGATTAATGGCGCTTTGGGCCTACGAAGGCCAGGCCACATTTGCCAATGAACTTGTGGCCTTATTGGGGTTGTCGTTCACAGTTTGGAATCTGTCCGCCTTTCAATGGGGGCGCGAGCGGCATGAGTTAACAATTACGCTCATGGGCGAAGCGTTACTGATCTGGGGTTATGTTCAACAGGTAGCCATGGGCTTGAAGCGTGTTTTCGATATTTTAGATCTTGAGCCCTCAATTACAGAACGCGAGAACGCTATCCCTCTTGTTGGAGTAAGACGGGGCATTCAATTTCACGACGTCGAATTCTCTTACGAGCCACCCAACCTCGTATTAAAGGGGGTAAACCTGCAGGCCGCTCCAGGCAGCATCGTTGCCATTGTAGGGCCCAGCGGCGCAGGCAAGTCTACGCTAGTTAGCCTCCTTCTGAGGCTTTTCGACCCTGACAAGGGAAGCATCTCAATTGATGGCCGAGACTTGAGGGACTATTCCATCTCATCGCTGCGCCAAAATATTGCCATCGCCCTTCAGGAAAACTTGCTTTTTGGCACAACGGTGAGAGAGAACATTGTTTACGCCGCCCCTAACAAAGAAGACGAAGCGGTGGCGGACGCCTTGGAAATTGCCTGTTTAAATGAAATCGTGGATCAGCTTCCTAAGGGACTGAATACTTCCCTGGGGGACCGAGGCGCGCGGCTTTCAACGGGTCAAAAGCAACGAATTTCCATTGCCCGGGCGGTATTGAGAGATGCACAAATCTTAATATTAGATGAGCCAACGTCCTCGTTAGATGCTGAGACGGAACAGAAAGTGCTCGAAAATTTGCGCGCCTGGGCCCAAACGGCGAAGCGCCCAAAGCGGACGATTTTTCTGATTACCCATCGCTTATCAACCATTCGCCACGCGGACAGCATCGCATACCTTCACTCCGGCACCATTGCCGAACACGGCGAGCACAACACACTGATGCAAATCGAAGGTGGCCGCTACCGATCTTTCGTCGCCGCAGAATCGAGCAATTTTCAACAGGGCCTTGGGGATGCTTGAGTCCTTCAAAGCAGAGCCCGAATCTCGCAAAGGTCAACTGCGCAATAACGAGATTGCCCTGGACGAAAAGGCCAGCCTTATCGACACCGTTACCGATATCGATTCCCGCGACGCTGCGTCCATAATTTGGCGGTGTCTAACCCTCTTACGCTTCTTCTGGCGGCGCTGGGCGACTGTTCTGTTTCTCGGCTGGGTGGGCCAGGCGGTGATCATTGCCCTTGGTCCATGGCTGGGCAAATTTCTTGTTGATCAAGTGGTTTTAGGCCAACCCATCCCTAACAACGGAGAGGGGTATCCATGGTTTTTGCTGCCTGTTCTGGAATTTTTGCGAGGAGAGTCGGTGGAGATCACCCTAGGGTGGTTGGCCTTGGGGTTGCTTGTCGGCGTTCTGGTGCGGGTCGCTTGGTTCTACATTCACGACCTTATCCAAACGAGATTGGAGCATGCTCAACAGCATTTAGTGCGGTCACAACTCTTTGAGAATATGCAGCGTTTGCCGTTCTCAAGGGTCGACGATCAGCCCATCGGCGACTCAGTCTTCAGAACCATGCAGGACGCGCGAGCGGTGCCCGAGGTGATCAGGATAGTGATCCAAGATTCTAGCGCAGCCTTGGTTGCGGGAACTGTAGCGGTTACAACACTTTTGAGTGCTTATCCAAATTCCGCCCTGACGGTATTTTTGGCCGTTGGATCGCTGCCTATCTATGTGCTTGTCACCGCCCCCTTCGCCCGCATGATTCGTAGACGCGCCCAAGCACATGCTGCCGCAGGTACCGTTTTCGTTAGCACTACGGAAGAGGGTATGGACAACGTCTTAGCGATCCAAAGTTTGGGCGCAAACGAAACAGAGAAGGCTCGCTTTGCCTCTGCCAGTGCCGAGTCGTTCAAACGGACCCGGGTTATGGTCCTTACCGAGCAAGCGGTATTGAAGCTCGGCGAAGTTAGCGCGAAGCTACTTTACTGGGCCTTTCTCCTATATGTCTTAGCCAGAGTAATTTCGGGCAACCTAAGCGCTGGAGATTACGTAGTTCTAGTCGGCTACTTTCTCGCGATGAGCGAGCCCGCCAACCAATTTGCTTCTATTTGGATTTCACTTCAGATGCCGACAGCGCAAGCGCGCCGCGTTTTTGCAATGCTTGATATGGAAAAAGAGCAAGATTTAGGAGCGCAAACGGCACCGAGCATTTCTCGAAGCATAAGGTTCGAAGGGGTGGATTACGCTTACCCCGATGGTCGGATAGCACTGGCCAATGTTTCATTTGAGGCAAAGCTTGGTGCTCTGACCGCCTTCGTAGGCCCCACCGGCGCAGGAAAAACCTCGCTAGCCCAGCTGATACCTCGATATCACACCGCGACCAAGGGACGGGTGCTGATCGACGAAACTAACGTGAACGACATCGACGTGGAAAGCTTGCGCAGCCAGATCACCTACATCTTCCAAGAGAGCGATTTCTTAGCTGAGTCGATTATCGAAAACATCCGTATTGGTAAACCCGATGCTAAACTGTATGAGATTGAGAACGTAACAAAATCGGTTGGGCTGCATGACTTCATTGCCAAACTACCTGACGGCTATGACACTAAGCTGGGCACTACGACGAGCAAACTCTCTGTAGGACAAAAACAGCGTCTTGCTATCGCGCGGGGGCTGATTCGCGACACGCCGATCTTGATCCTAGATGAGCCGACCTCCGCACTCGACCCTGTCAGCGAAAAACAGATTGTCGAACTTCTCAAGGGGTTGAGCAAAACTCGTGTTGTGATCGTGATTGCCCATCGTCTTTCTACGATACGCGAGGCCGACCTTATCATTTTCCTTGACAATGGCGTGCTCCGCGAACAGGGGAACCACAGCCAGCTAATGTCTTTGCGAAACGGTCTCTACCGCCGCTTTTTTGAAAAGCACAGGGCTTGAAGGTTTTCATCCCTGAAAAAAACTTTTAGTACTATCTGAGGAAGATCAAGCGCTTCAGTATTGTCAATCGAAGCCCTCAAGAACATCTTTTACTCCCACTCAATAACGCGCTGTATTTAAGTCAATAAAAACAATAGGTTACGGGGAACTCCGCGGGTTTGTAACTCGCTTGTAATTCCGCTCATCCGTTCCGCTTCTTTAAGCCAAAATTTTTACCTTCTGTTTTCAGTCGCTTAGCTCTAAAGCTGTCTCAAATCTTGTATGCCTTTCGGCCCTATTGGTTTGTCACCGCCTCACCTGACACCAGATCGACCTGAGAGCACTAAAGCGGTCTTTCGCCTCAGGTGCGAATGCGCCCGTTAAGGCTGCTACTGGGTCGAACACTGACATGCGATAAATACCTCAGTGCCAACAAAACCTGCTCACATTTCGTTAGCACGGAAGTCGGCGACGGGCAGCCTTTACGATAGCCTGCAGAAAATAAACCTCATCACAGCGAGCTTCCAAAGTTAATAATAGTTGAGTGAGACACCCTCGCCGCCATAGCAAAGTTTGACTCATAGAGTTTCGTCGTTTCTCTGGGCGACGCGAGGGCGAGATAAGCCTGAAGGTTTTTAAATTGTTCAAAGGCGATCTAGAAGCGTAGAGATATTGTTCTTACGGCCGAATTCCAGTCGATCTTCTATCCATTTCAGCACCATTAGCGAGCGTACAAGCAAGAACGAGCACAGTTGGGCGCCGCTTTCGTTAAAGCCCGGCCGCACAAGGCTCGGCGTCGGTGTAAGCAACAGCCGTGAGGAATATGCAGTGATGGGCGTCTATTTTGGCACCCAAGGTTCACGTTGCGATGAACAGATGAGCGCACTGAAGAAACTCTGGATGGAGAATGCCGTGGCCTTTTCTGGGGAATTTCACACCCTGGATAAACAGGGAATAAATCCTCTTCCTGTACAACTTCCCATTCCGATGTGAATTGGCGGTGGCTCACGGCCAGCAAAGTCCATTATTCGTCGCATTGGACTACACGCCCATAGCTGATTTTTAATGTCGGACCCGGAGGGAAAACAGCTGGTACTTGCCGAAATTAACGCATCAGCAGAAAAAGCTGATAGAGGTCCCAGCCAGATAGGCGCAGAAGCTGGAGTCGCTGCCGTCGGTCCACGAAAAGCAGAGTGGCAGTTACGTATCAAAAACTGACAAGACGACAGTCTGACTCATCTGCACCTTAGAACCCTTAGCGGAATCATTGAGGTCGATGAACATATCAGCGTACTAACGAGAGTAATAAGTGCATTACCCGTCTAGATGAGAATTCTTCCTAC
>CAJWZG010000124.1 GCA_913049565.1 uncultured Gammaproteobacteria bacterium | reverse complement strand
TTTGAAATATGTTTTAGTATGTGGAAATATTTTAGAAGTCATGTTATTTATTTTTATATTCACTTATATTATCTAATACACTTCGTATCTAGGTTGTAAATGCTATACGCTTGCGCTCCGCGCTGCTACGCTGCCGCTCGCAGGATCCCAGCAAAAGCCCAAATCCTAGCAGAAAATTAGTCGCAGCATAGTCGCACAGGATCCCGATCCCGGCCCTGGAAACCCGGAACGATCCGCAAAACGAAACAAACAACAGGGGGGCTGGTCAAAAGAAAGTGACTTTTATTTTTTTATTAAATATATTATATGTATAGCACAACCCGTAACTTCCATATATCTGATAACATTTTATATGACATTAGGTTCTTATTTATATAATAGTAACGGGCTAGTGTCGCGTTTTTTTAAATAAATATAAAACAACGTAATCATACAGAGTATGAGACAACAACTTTCACCGGCAGCAAAAAGGGCAAAAGCAGCCCGAGATCTTGCATATGCTAACTCCCCTAGCCGAAAAGCTAAGCGCGCAGAGAACCAAAGAATGCGAAGAGCAGCTATAAAAGCAGGCGTAAAGGTCGAAGGTAGAGATTTTGACCACAAAACAAGAAAATTTAAGTCTGTAAAGGCAAATAGAGGCAACGACGGGCTAGGCACTAAGCGAGAAGGCTCAAAAAACTATAAAACAACCTAAAAAATGGCTAGAATACGCACGTACAACATAGATAATACTATAAATCTGGAAGATAAGCTAATTGGCACCGATATAGACGACAGCGGTGCTACAAAAAACTATAAAATTGGCGATATAAAAGATTTTGTACTTACTTTTGTAGACAGTGGAGCAACCGGAACAGGAACAACAGGTTTTTTGCCAATATGGACAGATGGTGCGGCTGGAGTTTTAGGTAATTCTATAGTAAAAGAAGATGCAGGAACCGCATATAGTACAACTAAAACTTTAACTGTAGACGGCGTCATTAATCAAATCAATTATGTGACAGATGACGCATACGTGAACACAGGAGACGTGCTAGCAGAAATAGTACCAACGGGTTCAGATCTAATAATTGAGGCAAACATTGATCCTAAAGACATTGCCTATCTAGCATTAGGGCAGGAAGTTCAAATTTCTTTAACTGCTTATGATGCATCAAAATATGGGAGAATCGAAGGGTCCATCAAGAAAATCTCTGCTGATGCAATGGTCGACGAAACTAACGGTAGTACTTATTTCGAGGCAAAAGTAGAGCTCTTCGAAAATGACATGATGCTATTGGGTGGTTATGAACTGGTTCCAGGAATGCCCGCTGACGTGTTGGTGAAAACAGGGAGTCGCACTTTGCTGGGTTACATTACATCTCCACTGAATCGAATGTTCGAGAATGCACTCATTGAAGATTAATGGCGCTTTGGCGTCACAAGGTTCACAATGGACTTAGCGCGCGTACAGGCTTTTATTTCTGGCAGGCACGAACATATTCAGGGCTGGTTCTTCCCGCTCGACCAAATCATCTTTTATGAGCTGATTACGATGCAAAATCAGCTAGGCATCACCGGTGATCTCTGCGAAATTGGGGTCTATCAGGGTAAAAGTCTGACTTTTCTTTCGCTACTAAAGTTTGAATGTGATCGGCTCTTTGGGTTTGATCTTTTCGACGGAGATACGAGATCTCTGACGGAAAAAAATCTTTCGGAGGAGGGTGCGCCGGAAAACGTCATTTTAACTGAGGGATTGACCAGCGAGCTCCCTGCGGCTTCTCTCGAGGGGCTGGTGAGCAAACCGCTGAGGTTTTTGCATATTGATGCGGGTCATGAGTACCATGAGGTAATGGAGCAACTCGAGCTTTTTGGTCCGCTGGTTTGCGACCGAGCCGTTATCGCTATGGATGACTATCAAGACCGGGAGTTCCCCGGTATCGAGGCTGCTGTGCTGGATTTTGCAGAACGCGACAGGCCTAGACGGTTTGTTCCCTTTCTCGCGGGCGGCAACAAGATGTTTTTGTGCACGGCGCCGGTGGCCTCGATCTTCCAAAAAGCTATCGTTAATCGACCTAACTTTAAAGACACATGCAGATTAACGCGTGTTCGAGACTTTAATGTTCTCGTTTTGCGCTCCAAGCTTCCAGTCAGCTCGGAAGCGATAACAGGGCAGATCGATCACCTCGATTTCCCAAGGCGGTCTGAACAGGACATCACGCTAAGAAATAAATCATTTCTATTTTCGCAACTGACATTCGGCTCAGGACATGTTGACAATACCGAGAATTAATCTCGCTTTAGTCGTAGGAGACTATGGCGCTTTGAGGCGAAGTGTCCTTAACATGTTTAGGGAACTACGGCGGAACAGCCAGTCAGAGCCACAGGCTCAAAAACAACAACGAGCTCTGCTTCTGCTCCCGCTTTTGGCGGCGCTGGGGATTAATTGCTACTCCATTAGAGCGGAGGATTCAGCATCCATGGAATCAGCGTTGTCTCTACTGGACGCCTACGAGGTTGCCAGAGGCTATGACACTGATATCGCGGTGGCAAGATTTAGCGTGGATATTGCGGCTGCGAAGCGCGATGTCGCAAGCGGAAAAAATTTCCCGCAGGTGTCACTATTCGGAGAATGGTCTGAAAATAAGGTCAATTATGAAGGCAGCACGTTAGGCAGATTCCCTTCGCAACAATATTCAGGAGAACGGTACGGCTTGCAATTGCGGTCTCCTGTATTCAATTGGCGCAACTTTAGCGAATATCAGCGCCAAAAGGCTTTGGTGGGCCAATCAACGCAGGAGCTTGCCATTGCTGAGACCGAGCTTTTGTCGCGGGTTGTCGAGGCTTATCTCACTGTACTGCTGACCGAAGAGGACGTTAGCCAGTTTGAATCCGAGCTGTCGGCATTGGAGCAACAACTTAAGGAAGCGAACGCACTCTACGCCAAGTCGCTACTGCCGGTGACCGAAGTGCTCGAGACCCAAACGCGAACCGATGCGTTGCGAGCAGACGTCCTGAATGCAAGAGGGCAAGCTGCCATCGCATTTGAGCAATTATTTCAATTAGTGGGTTTCAGAAACTTCTCATTACAATCGATAACAAATCGCTTTGCTCTGCTTAACAGCGTACAAGATGTCGAATCTGCGGCGAATTTGGCCATGGAGCTTGACCCCTCAATAGGGGCAGCAAAGGAAGCGTTGCTGGCGGCGCGTAAAAGCATAGACAGAGAGAAGGGGGCTTGGTTGCCCGAGGTGGATTTTGTCTATAACGCGCAATACTCCGATGTTGGTTTCGATAATCTGACCTCCCCGCCTCGAAATACCAGCAGCTTATCTCTGTCGCTGCGCTACCCACTTTTTGAGGGGGGCGCTGGCAAAGCCCGCTTGCGGGGTGCTTGGGCGGAATTTTACAGTGCTCAACAGCGCCTAGAGGGCACCAAGCGCGACGCAAGCGGCCGCGCTCGAGCTGCCTGGGTCAATCTCAAATCTGCGAGCGAGCGTGTGCTGGCGGCGCGTCAGGCTGTCAGTACTGCAGCGACTAATCTTGATGCCTCTAGGAAAGCGGTGCAGGCTGGCACCGCCAGAGTGACCGATGTGCTTTTGGCGCTGGCACAAAAAACCCGTTCCCAGCGCGATCTCAACGAAGCACGATTTCAACGAGCAATGAGTTGGTTGGAACTGGAACTGGCGACTGGTGCGGATCCAGTGGCGCTAGCCCCCAAGTTATCGAAGGCGCTGCATGGCCCGTGAAACGCGAAGCACCAAGCACTAACACAGTTCCTAGGTTGGCAAGGATTACCTTAGGTTATAGCTTAGAGCAGGACCGTGTGCGCCTTGATGGCGTCGATGTTGATGGTAAATCCCTGACCCTTTGGTTAACAGCGCGCCTGTTAAACCGACTGGTACCGCACCTTGTTGAGCGGCAGGCCGATATGCAGTTTTCGTCGCAAAGCCCGGGCAGTGCGGTCACCGACGACGTTGCTTCAGTTGCTGAAGAAGCCAATAAGGTGCAATGCAACCCCGATAGCCCCGAAATCCTGGTCGCGTCCGTGGATGTGAGCACCCGTGAAGACCAACTTCTCCTTGTCTTTAAGGACGGGAATGAGGCGCAGCGCGGCATATTTGTAATGCCACTCACTGCGCTACCGCAATGGAACAGAGGGCTGAAGCAGTGCTTCGAGCAGGCGGGATGGGCGCAGAGTGTGTTTCAATCTAATGGCCTCTCGGGGCCAGCGGGGCAGGGTACCGTTACTATTCATTAATCAGCCAGTTTTGTCCCTGCGTGCTCGCGTCCCACTAATGACGGGGCAGTTACTAGATGAGGTTGCGCACCGGGTGCTTTCAGTGCAGCTGATCGTTAGTTGAGGTTTTTTAATCGAGGTATTGAATCATCCACCTCAGGGTCTCGCTAAAGTCGCGAGGCGCTGGAGCAGCAATCAACGATTCGAGTTTGCTTCGGTCACCTGACAATCGAGCAATCTCGTTGCTCCTAACGAACGCAGGGTTTACTTCAATCCCCAAGGCATGCCCCGAAATCTCGCTCGCCAGCGAGAGGCACTCATTCAACGAGAGTGGCTGACCCGAGCACACATTGATGGTTTCTCCGATGGGTCGATGCTCAGCGAGCAAGCGATAGATTACAGCCACGTCCCTAACATCGGAAAATTCGCGCGCCACGTCGAGATTCCCAAGTTCAATGACAGACGCTTGCCTTCTGAAGTGGTCCACGATCTTTGGAACGAGAAAACGCCCACTTTGCCCCACTCCCGTATAGTTAAAAGGGCGAGTGATCGTTATCGGGAGTCTGTCGCCGTAGGTTTTTGCCAAATACTCCATCGCCAGTTTGCTTACCGCGTAATCGTTGGCAGGTTGGGTTGGGCTGTTCTCACTCAAAATCTCTGATTCCGAATTCCCGTACACGTTTGCCGAGCTGGCAAGAATGGTGAATCCGGGCGGGGTATTTTGATGGCACAGCGCTTCCAGTAAGTTTCGCGTGCCGATGAGGTTCACCTGATAGAAAAGGGCGGGATCCTCCTCGGCGACAAATGCCAACGCGGCAAGATGAATCACTACATCAGGTTTTATCTTGTCCGCTATGGGTTTAAGCGTCTCGGGTTGTAACAGATCGATCTGCAGATACTGTTGATCTCCGAGTTTTGGCTGTACGCCCGCGCCCCATACTTCCCAGCCGGCACGCGCAAACTCATCGCACACGTACTTGCCGGTAAAACCCTCGCTGCCCGTGACCAATACCCGCCGGCTCATCACGCAGTGAACTCAGGCCTGATTGCGCTTGATGTCAGCTTCAACCATCATGGCGCAAAGTCCCTCGAGCGAGGTGGTGGCGCTCCAGCCGAGGTTTTTTGTCGCCTTTGTTGCATCTCCCACCAGTAGATCCACCTCAGCCGGCCGATAAAAGTCGGGGTTTACGTGCACAATGGTCTTGCCCGTTTGGGTATCAACGGCGCTTTCTGCTTCGTTACTGCCGGTAAATTTGACGTCAATCTCTGCGGCTTTGCAGGCCATATGCACAAAGTCTCGCACCGTTTCTGTCCGCCCCGTAGCGAGCACATAGGTATCGGGCTCATCGGCCTGCAGCATGCGCCACATGCCCTCCACATACTCGGCGGCATAGCCCCAGTCGCGCTTGGCGTCGAGATTGCCCAACTCCAGCACGTCCTGCAATCCGAGTTTTATACGTGCCACGGCATCCGTAATCTTGCGTGTAACGAATTCCTTGCCTCGTAGTGGAGATTCATGGTTAAACAAAATGCCGGAGGCGCCGAAAATACCGTATGACTCGCGGTAATTGATGGTCGACCAATGCGCAAAGAGCTTGGCGACCCCATACGGGCTGCGCGGGTAGAAGGGGGTGTGTTCCGCTTGAGGTACGGCCTGCACCTTGCCGAACATTTCAGAGGTCGAGGCTTGATAGAAGCGGATTGATGTGTCCACTGTACGGATCGCCTCCAGCAAATTTAACGCGCCCACCCCCGTGATCTCGGCGGTGGTGATTGGCTGCTCAAAAGAGACCCCGACAAAGCTCTGCGCGGCGAGATTATAAACCTCTTTGGCTTCGGCTTTTTCCAAGAGCCGAATGGTATTGGAAAGGTCGGTCAGGTCATACTCGACGAGATGAAGATTGGGGTGGTCGGTAACGCCCAACTCATCCAGGCGCCAGAAATTCACCGAGCTGGTTCTTCTGAAAGTACCGAACACGGTGTAACCCTTGTCCAGTAGCAGCTGGGTAAGATAGGCGCCGTCTTGCCCCGTAATGCCGGTGATGATGGCCCGTTTAGCTGTGTCTACCACGTAAAGCCTTCCTCATAGAAAAACATAAAAAGTAGTGTGCTAAAGCGACGTTTACCGAGATTATTCAGTAGTGGGGCTCCGTAAAAGAGTTAAATACCCAAGACGTTGACCAGAACGCCGCGGTTTTAGCCAAAGCGCCGCGATTTTAGCATCGTTAACGGTAGCCAGGCGATGGCTGCGCCGAGGCCATGGTCAAGCAATTATCCCGAAGCCACCATCTCACTATAGATGCGGTGAACCGCTGTCGTTGACGCATTGATCGTAAAGGACCTCAGAAATTTCTTGCGGCCATTCTGACCGAGCTCGGCACAAAGAGAGTGATTGTCTCTTAACTGGCACAGCGCTACGGCCAAAGCGCTCACGTCGTTGCTGGGCACTACCAACCCCGTTTTCTGGTTATCCACCAGCCAGGCCACGCCGGAGCCCGCCACGTCCGACACCACACAGGCCTTGGCGGCGCTCATTGCCTCTAAAATAACGACTCCGAATGATTCCGTGCGGTCTGTAGAGGGTAGGCACAGGCAATCGCATGCGGCGATCAGTTTATCTCTCGCATCGTCACCCAATGCGCCATGGAAGTTTACCCGCTCTCCGAGTTTCAGTGATGCCGCAAGCCGTTGAAGAGAACGAGACTGCTCGCCATCCCCTATCAAGTCCAATGCGATGCGCTCAGTTTGCGCGAGGGCTCGCAGTAGCACATCGAACCCCTTGTAATGCGCCATCCGGCCAATCGCCACAATTCGCAACAGCATTGGCTTTGTGGCGTCCGGGGCTAAATCGGTGTCGGGGTGGTGAGAGCCAAGGTCGGCGCTCTCGTGCCCAAATCGGTCTTCAATTCCCAGCGGCACCACTCTGCACTTAATGTTTACTCGTCCTAGCGGTTTACTGGTCGCCAGATAAGGCGGAGAGGTGGCGATGACCCTATGAGCCTTTTTCAGCAGTGCTGATTCAAGTGGTGCGTAGAGTCGGTACGCTAGTTTCATTATCCAATGGCTCTTGGGTGTCATCACGTCTGACTGCCAATGAACAACCCAGGGTATGCGCCGCGCTGCCGGGAGACATAGCGCCCAAAACGCCGAAGGATTAGGCAGGTGGAGGTGCAGTATGTCAGGCCTATGCTGGTTGATCAGGCGATGCAGGAGCCAGGGAAAAGTGGGGCTGATCGGAGTGTAGAGTAACCGACACCAGGTCGCCGCTCGCGTCACGGGGATGTCGGCGCCATTAACCGAAAACGATTCCTGAGATGATTTGACGCCCAAGTGGGATTGATGCGCCAAGGCCGCGGTTTTGTTTCCCATTAGTGCTGACGAGGCCATGAGGTCTCTAAGGTAGGTTTCCATACCACCCGC
The DNA here is from genome assembly GCA_913049565.1 of uncultured Gammaproteobacteria bacterium. Next base: position 654 of record CAJWZG010000124.1, on the reverse strand, counting down.
ATGTGGCGGAAAGTACTTGCCAATGTGCAGCACCGTTATGGGATTACCCGATGATTCACCGGCACTCATTTGGCCGCCGTCGACAGCATCAGATAACCCGGCCCGGATTCCAGTACTTGCACTGTTGTGATACCCGCCAGCACATTGGCCGAGGCTCGCAGTCTGGTCTCGTCTGTGGCCAAGATCAGCACCGTGCCTGAAAAGTCTCCTAGGATTTTAGTCAACTTCCTCTCGCTGGTTGCGGCTGCGCTCGTCGGTAGCAACATGTAGGGGAGGCGCTGTGCCGCAAACTGGCTCTCTTGATCGAGACCCATTGTCAGGACAGGTAATGCGCTGAGCGCCGGGTCTCGCTTGATCGATTCGGCGAGCGGGAGCAAGTGGCTACCATCCAGCGATAGTGTTTGCGCATCGGCCGAGGTCTGCCATAAAGCAAGCGCCCTCAGCGCCAAGCTTTGATTGATGTGCGCGCTAGATCCAGCAAGCCACAGCACTCCTATTCCGATAATGATGCCGTTTGTGACGGTGGCAGACTGTGTTGGAACCAGCACGCGCCAGCACAACCCCAGCAGACACATAAGTGTCAGCGCCACGGCCAGCCAACTGTGCAGTGTGACGGGCGCATCTGTGTGTCCGGTTGTGGTGTTGATCAGCCGA
>CAJWZG010000123.1 GCA_913049565.1 uncultured Gammaproteobacteria bacterium | reverse complement strand
ATATCACGGTAAAGGAGAGAAAGCCTGGTACCTCTCGAAGGCTTTGCAAAATACCGATCTCAACGCCGGAAAACGCTGCTCTTTCGACCGCAAAGTTGTTGAGCAGTGCTGACCAGGTGTTGAATGCTAGCGGCATAGCGATAGACATCAGTACCAGTAGCATGATCGGGCTACGCCAAGCTGGGGTAGATTTTTGCATCACTTTCTTTATCGATGGTTATCGTTCCCAAGAGTAACGCGATTTATCGTCGTCTGTTGGGAAGAAGTGGATCGCCTAACTGCGATAAGTTGAATTGAAAAACATCGCTGGCATAGGTTCCTAGCAAGTATTCGACTAGATCAACTGAAACAAAAAACTGCCATGAGCCAGCAGTTGCTTGTCTTCGTCCTCGAGCCTGGCAGTCAAGCTCATGACGCGGCGGCTTTGACTGATGACTTGCGCCTGGGCTGTCAATGCAGTGTCTCCGCGCCCACCCCTGACATAAGTAATATTGCCATTGGTTGTCACACCTCTGACCTCGCGTGAGGCGCATGCGTAGGCGCATGCACTGTCCATCAGGGCATAGGCAACACTGCCATGCACAAAGCCTGCCCCGTTTACCCAACCTGCATCGATCAATGCGCTAAGCCGGCATATTCCATCAGCAGCATGGTGCACTTGCATCGAAAATCGCTGCGAGACGGATTGATCGCTCTGAATAAGTGTTTTTGCGCTTGCCACGATTTTTGACACAGTGACCTCCTAGGAAGACCCCAGACTTTTACAGGATGTGCGAAAAATTTCTGTGAATTTCCGCTACACGCTAGAGTTGCGTCATGACCCCGGAGAATGCTCGCAAAATCGGTTTCGCAATGAACTGTAGTACGGTCCGTTTTGCAGTTCCAATGCCAACGGTGGCAGTAATACCCGGCTTAAGCTCAAGGCCGGTAAATATCCAATCAACATCATCAGCCGCCGGACTAAAGCCTGACCTTGCTCGATAGTAAGTGAAGCTCGCGCCATCCTTGGCGCTTTCGGTCAAAATGTCGTAAATGAGATAGATGAGCAGCCCCTCAAGCTTTCTATAGATCGTCGAATCAAAGGCGTCCAAATAGATATCGACGGAGCGCCCCAGCTCAAGCTGTCCTTTGTCTACCGGGTCGATCCGAACCGCGACTACCAATTTGTTCTCCGTAGGCGAAATGTGCATCGATTCATCACCCGAACACATCACGCCTCCAAGGGTACTGATACTCAGATGTTTGACGAAGCCGGCCACAGGTGCGTTGACGTCAGTACAGGAAACATCAGCAGCCGTTCTTCAAGCCGCTGCTAGGCAAGCGCTGTATCCATCCCTAGGAGGGCACTTTCTTTCAGCGTATCTCAATATTCATTTTTTGCGACCATTACCTTGCTTTCAGTGGCAGAGACTCAGGCACGTTTTTCCACCACATCCAGTGCGCTTTCGTCTCGAGTCTCGAAAAGATCTTGGTTGATCTCGAGCTGTTGTTTCGCCACCCATTTATGGTGGTTTCGATTTTTTGCGCCAACCGATACATCCACCGGCTGGGTTAAAGGGCTTTTTATTGCAGTCGCTGCTACTCGGGCAGGCCAAGAACTCGCTTGGCAATGATGTTCAACTGAACCTCTGATGTACCCCCTTCGATACTATTAGCCTTAGATCGAAGCCACGCTCTTGTCGTATTTAGCTCTTCCTCTTCGAAACCGTCACCGCTCCAACCAACAGATTGGGTTCCCATAATGGAGAGCAGCAGGTCATATTTGCCAATGTTCTGCTCGGTACCGTAATACTTAAACATGGAAGAAGTAGCCCCAGGCGCACCACCTGTAGCCGATTCTTCAACACTGCGACGGGTCGTCAAACCAAAGGCTCGATCGTTCATTCTATGAGCTAGAATTTGGCCGCGAACATGGGTATCAGCCACCTTGCCTGAGTCGTCCACACCGACATACTGCCGTGCATACTCCTCTAGCGTCGTCGTCTTTTGACCGCCGCCAATGCCTCCGATCATCGAGCGCTCGTGCTGTAACAATCGTTTACCAACGGTCCAACCTTTGTTGAGTTCGTAAACCAGGTTCGATTTCGGTACCCGCACATCGTCGAGAAATGTCTCGCAAAACGGCGACAGACCACTGATCAGCTTGATGGGCTTAACCGACACTCCGGGCGTGGTCATATCAAACAGAACAAAGGAAATTCCCTCGTGTTTTGGCGCGTCAAAATCTGTCCGAACTAGGCAGAACATCCAATCTGCATGATTTGCACCCGACGTCCAAATTTTTTGTCCGTTGATGATGAAATCATCACCATCCTCTACCGCGGCCGTTCGCAGGCTAGCTAAGTCAGAGCCTGAACCCGGTTCGCTGTAGCCTTGGCACCACCAGATATCGCCTCGAGCGATCTTGGGAAGGTGCTCATCTTTCTGTGCGTCGGTTCCATATTCGAGCAGTGCAGGACCAATCATGCTCAGGCCCATCCCCACCAGTGGAGGACGCGCATTAATCCGTCCCATCTCTTGTCTGAGGACGGAATTTTCTTCTTTACTCAACGCAGCCCCGCCATACTCCTTTGGCCAAGTGGGGACGGTGAATCCTTTCTCAACACAGCGCTCTAACCAAACTTTCGTCTCTGGGTTGGCATACACCGCATTTCTGCCGCCACCGGGGGTTTCACTGGCGTCCATTGGTGTACGCATCGAGGCAGGGCAGTTTTCGCCAAGCCAACCCCGAATCTCATCGCGAAAAGTATCCAAATTTTCCATGTTCCCCGTCCTTCCCAATCTGTTTTTTATCGTGGCGTGCGCTTGGCGTTTGATGTCTCGCCTCGGCTCACTGGCGAAGCTTATTACTGCTCCCTTCTTCGGAACTTTACAATAAAATTTCCTTTTTGCCGATTTCGCATACCTTGCGTCTACATCACCTGTACGTATCAAAATTTCTTTGCAATGCCAGACAGCTGATGATTCTTAGCTTAGAGGTAGCAAAAGACAGATCCACACAGTATCTTGCGCACTACACCAGCGCTGGCTAGTACCAGCGTAACCCAGCCAATAACGTCGGATGAAAACCTAGTGCCAGGAGCTGATTTAAAAAAAGCCGGTCTCAAAGTCACCCTACCTCGTTTGAAGGTGCTCGAAGTCTTAGAACAGGCTGATCCTCACCACATGAGCGCCGAAGATGTGTACAAGAAACTTCTGAATTCGGATGACACGGTAGGCCTGGCAACGGTTTACCGGGTGCTAACCCAGTTTGAAGCGGCGGGTATGGTCGACCGTCACAACTTCGATGACGGCCACTCCGTTTACGAGCTTGCTGCCGAGAGACATCATGACCACATGGTAGATGTCGATAGCGGCCAGGTTACGGAGTTCGTCAATGAGCGTATTGAAGCACTGCAACATGAGATAGCGGAAGATCACGGCTACGAGTTAGTGCACCACGAGCTCGTTTTGTACGTCAGAAAAAAGTAGGGGCTGCCACCATCACTCGGTGGCCAGCTTAGAGGCCCTCTCGGTCGATCAATCGATGATAAAGGCGCAGATGGCGGCGAGCGTTCACTTCATCGCCTTCAAGCTCACGGATGCGCGCCAAATTGTAGTGCGCGTCGGGTACTAAACTCGCTTTTCGATAGTAAATTTCAGCCCGATCGCAGTCGTCTTGCTCGTCGAAAATCGTACCCAAGTTGTAATTCGCCAGCTGATGTTCAGGCCGCGTGGCTAATGCCAGTTGGTAATGGCGCGTCGCGCCTCGCAGGTCGCCACTAAGCTGATACAGCCGTCCAAGATTGACGTGAGCATCAGCATTCAGCGGATCTAACCGTATCGCCTCACGGTACGCATCAGGAGCCTGCAGGGGATCGACTTCCTCCAGATCAAGCCCGAGGTTGTACCACTCATCCGAATCAAGATCTTCAAGCGCTTTATCCTCACCCCCCGCGGCAGATCGAGCCAACTCGGCCACGTTCTCGGCCAGCTCTTGAATCGAAAAATTCATAGTCAACTGGCCACTTTCGACTTCCCACGCCTTTTCGTCGTCTTGCACCTCTACAACACTACCGTTGGCGTAGATTCGCACAGCACTGAGTGAACCCACTTGATTAAGATCTGCTCTGAGCTTCATCAAAGCACGGTTACTGTGCCGAACGCTGATCGCTGCATCGGTTAATCCCTTAGCAGCACGCAAAAATACGACGTCTTGAAAAGAAAAACGAAAGTGACCATTAGCGTTACGCAACGGCTGCAACAAATCGCGCCGAACGTAATCGCGGATACGAGCCTGCGGTAAACCGAGCAATTCGGCCACGTTCTGCGTACTGTACCCGCCGGCGCCAGAGTTACGTTTTGAAGGAGGTTGTTGGAGAACTGTCATGTTGCGTTCAGCCTGGGCTGTTGACTCCACCGATACGACGACCTTTTTGACTATACCCGAGCGATAGTAGCCTGCCTACGCGCAGGCCTTAAACACGTCCCGATATCTCTGCCTATCAACAATTAGTGGTTGAAACCACTTGCATCAACTTTCGGTTCGTTGTCGTATCAAGACCTCGATAATACCGGCGCGGGCGCTACTGCTAGCTCTGCAAGAGTCGGTTTGTATTTCTGGGGGAAGTATGAGCACGTCAGCCCAACAAAGCGCAACCCATGCCTCGGGTAATGTGGCGGTCGTACCTCTCGAGCGACGGCCGATTTTTTGGTTTTATGGCTCAGCGTCGATGGCTTATGGCATTAAAGATAACGCCTTCAGTTATCTGCTACTGATTTTCGCGAATCAGGTATTGGGTTTACCCGCCTACTTGGCAGCGACGGCCCTAGCCGTTGCATTAATTTGGGATTCGATTTCCGATTTATTGCTGGGGCATTGGTCAGACAAAACCAGCAGTCGGTATGGCCGGCGCCATCCGTTCATGTACGCCAGTCTGCTTTTGTTGCCGACCGCTTTTTACTGCTTGTTCAACCCGATCATCGAGGTCACACCAGAAAATGGTTTTTACTACGTCTTGATCACTTCTTTGATCATCCGCACTGGTACAACGCTGTTCGAAGTTCCCTCCACGGCCTTGCTACCTGACTTGGAAAAAGACTACGACCAGCGCAACCGCTGGCTGGCGTTACGTCACGGTTTTGGTTGGTATGGCGGCAACACTATTCACACGATAAATTTCTTCTTTTGGGTCGGCGCCTACGGCGTCACCGTCAATACCGGTTATGAAATTTACGGCACAGTGGGTGCGTTGGTCATTGCAGCGACCATTGTTGCCTCAACGCTTGGCACGCAAGAAGTTGCCGCACAGATGCCTAAACCGACCGAGACGTTCAAATTCGGCGAAATTTTCCAAGAAATACGACAAATTTTTCAATCATTGAGAAACAAAAACTTCGCGGCTTTATTCGGCTATGGGCTAATCGTCGGCGTTGCCGGCGGACTAGGCACTGCCTTGTACCTCTACAACACAGTGTATTTCTTTGGTTTTTCGGGCACTCAGATCGCCACCACCGGAGTATTTGTACTCATCGCTCCGCTCGCGGCGTATTGGCTTACGCCGATTTTTGCCAGCCGCTACGGTAAGCGACCGACTGCAATCGCGGCTTTGTTGTTTCGGATTGTGCTCTATCCAATCCCCTATACTTTGCTGCTGCTTGGTTACTGGCCGGCGCTGGGCTCATGGGAAAGCTTGGGCTATTACACCGTCTTTATCGTTGCAGAAGTTATCGGTCTTATCGTTGGCGGCGTTCTAATGGATTCGATGATGGCGGACATCGTCGAAGACAGCGAGGTGAAAACAGCTCGGCGATCAGAAGGGCTCTTTTATGCAGCGCGTAGTTTCGCCTACAAAATCGTTTCTGCCGGCGGCATTATCTCAGCAGGCACAATTGTCACTCTCGTTGGTATGGATGGGATCAACTCACTAGACCAAGTTACCTGGGAAATCCGCTACGATCTCGCGACATTCTTTCTGCCTCTCTATTGTAGTTTGGTCTTGGCTGCAATCACCGTGCTTTCTCGCTACCGTATTAATCGGGAAGATCATCAGGCCAATCTTGATGCGCTTGCCGCACGACGCACCGCCAATTAAGTAAAGTGACACGGTGTTCAATCGCCGCTGTTTGTAACAGCGCAGAATAGGCGCTTAGGAGTAATTATGACCGACATGAAGCTTGGGCTTTCCTTGGGTTATTGGGGATCAACGCCGCCCACCCACCACATCGGCATGGCGCAAAAAGCTGAAGCGCTGGGTTACGACTCAGTGTGGACGGCAGAGGCCTATGGGAGCGACGCGATTACACCGCTGGCATGGATTGGTGCGCAGACCAGCAAGATTCGTCTCGGTACAGGCATTTGCCAGATTTCAGCTCGTACCCCGACAGCCATGGCAATGGCTGCGCTGACCATGGATCACTTGTCTAATGGACGCATGATTCTTGGCCTAGGTGTTTCTGGCCCTCAGGTGGTTGAAGGATGGTATGGAGGTCCTTTTTCCAAGCCTCTCTCTCGAACTCGAGAGTACATCTCGATCATCAAGCAAGTGCTTGCAAGGGAAGAACCCGTATCCAATGACGGCCCTCATTATCCCCTGCCCTACTCCGGCGAGGGAAGCTGGGGATTGGGCAAACCGTTGCGTTCCATTGTGCATCCACTGCGTGCGGACTTGCCCATCATGATGGGCGCTGAGGGCCCGAAAAATGTCGCGCTAGCCGCCGAAATTGCCGATGGCTGGCTGCCCTTGTACTACTCGCCTTTTCGACAGGAGGTCTACTCGGCTTCGTTGTCCAATGCCAAAGCTGACTTTGAAGTCACTCAAGGCGTCGTCGTCAATATTACCGATGATGAGGAAAAAGGCCTGATACCCGTAAAACATATGCTCGCTTTGTATATTGGCGGCATGGGCGCCAAAGACAGAAACTTCCATAAAGAATTGATCAGCCGGTTCGGTTTTGAGGCCGAAGCAGCCGTTATTCAGGACTTGTACTTAGCAGGCAAAAAAGACGAGGCCGCGATGGCAGTGCCAGACAAACTGGCTGATGAAATTTCGCTGGTCGGATCAATCGACAAAATTCGTGATCGCCTTCAGGCCTGGGACGAAACGCCGATCACCTCGCTGAATGTTTCCGCTAGAAGCCCCGCCGAGTTAGAAACGCTAGCGGATCTGGTATTGGACCGCTAGAACTATTGCGCTAGCCACCGATGACATTTTCGGCGGCGCAGTTTTCGGCCCCTGCTGCAGCCTGTTTCTGTGCCTGCTTGGCGGCTTTTCGCGCGGCTTTGGCAGCTTTTCGTTCGGCCAACCGCGCTGCCTTGTCTGCATCGACTCGCGCTTCGACCAACTCAAGTTCATCCTGGCTAATTTCTATGAACGAAGGGATTGTACATCGCGGCCCTGGCACCAATCGATTGCCTCCCCAGTTTTCAAGTGAACGAATGCCGTCAAGTTTGCACAGTCGCCCCCCGGTAATCTCGTAGGTTATAGGTGTATTTTTGCGCAAACCAAAACACTGGCGCTGCAGCCTGACAAGGTAGTTTTGATTTCGTCCCACATCGAAGACTAGGGTTCGGGAGTCCAGTACATCAACACTGCGAATGCGCCTCGCCGGAAGGCAACGCTCACCGGCTTTCAGCTGCGTATCGGCACCGTCGGAGAAAAGGGCATCAACGCGCTGCTGGGCTGCTTGTTGAGCAGGTGAAATGGCATCTGCAATGGCGCCAAAACTCGACAACACCATCGTTAGCCCAACTGCCAGGACAGCTACACTATTGTATCTGATACCTCGGTTCTTTAATGGACGTCGCTGCGTGACTTTTCGTTCCACCCTGTTTCGCCTCTTTCGTTCATCTTCTCTGGATCCTACTCCCAACGTTCTATCCAGCGCTAGCGCTGGACAAGCAAATTCAAGCAATCGGTAGAACGGTCAACTTTCAGCGAGAATAGCTTGTCGGCCCGAGTCACCCCACGATTCAAAGCCGCAACTGGCACTTCACAGGCATGGGCGTACCGCACGAAACGAAAACTTGAAAATACCATCAAAGATGAACCAATCACTAATACACCGTCCGCCGATTCCACGCAGGCGTTGATCTGTTCGACAATCCGGCGATCGACGCTGTCACCGAAAAACACCACATCAGGCTTTAGAATACCGCCACAAGCATCGCAGTCAGGTACCTGCATGGCAGAAAAGTCGGCCTCGAGATCTGCATCGCCGTCTGGGGCCGGACCAAATACGCTCGCCTCTAATTGCGGATTGTTTCGCTCCAACCAAGTTTGCAGCACCGCTCTCTCCGTCAGCGCACCGCAGCTCATGCAGATCACTCGGTCTAACCTACCATGCAGATCTACAACGTCACGATGACCGGCCTCTTGATGCAG
>CAJWZG010000122.1 GCA_913049565.1 uncultured Gammaproteobacteria bacterium | reverse complement strand
TTACAATAGCATTAGCCATTCTATTTTTTCTGTTTTGTTCATTTAAATCAGCAACTGTAGTTTCTAAAGTAGTAACTTTTGGTTCAACAAGATTCATAGAAGTTTCTAAAGTAGTAACACTAACTGGTGGTATATAATCAAAGCCAGTATTAGCCATACTAGAAGTAACTGTTATAGTTCGTAACGAAGTATGTTTTTTTGGAAATCCTGTTAAAGGACTACTAGCCATTGCTCCAAATTCACTAGGAAGAGATAATTCACCTGAAAGTTGAAGAATCACATCAGTTTGACTAGCTTGTCCCGTTATAATATTACGTGCATTTTTATACAATTCAGAACATCTATAAAAAATTAATTATTTCTGGAATTTCAACTAATAGTAAAAAGGTTAAAAAAAATTTTATTTTTTTTGCCATAAAAGGAAATAAGTTAAATGGAGAAAAATTTATAAGTGAAGCAGTTAACAAAGGAGCTTGTGTTATAGTTTGTTCTAATAACTCAAAAATTAAACGAAAAGATGTTCTTATAATAAAAAAAAAAAAGATAAGATTTTTTTTAAGTGAGTTAGCTTCAAAATTTTATAAATTGAAACCAAAAAATATTATTGCGGTTACTGGCACCAATGGTAAAACTTCGATCGCCTACCACATTGCGAACCTCAGTAGCCTGTTGGGTACGCGATGTGGTTACAGCGGCACGCTAGGCTGGGGCGAATTGGATGCATTGGCGCATAGCCATATGACCACAGCCCCACCGGTTGCCTTGCAAAAGCAGTTTGCTGAGTTTGCGACTCTTGGGGTGCAGCGTGTGGCATTGGAGGTGAGTTCTCATGCGCTCGACCAGGATCGGGCGGCTAATATTCATCTGAACGTGGGTGTTTTCTCCAACCTGACTCGCGATCATCTCGACTACCATCGCACACCAGAGCGATACGCTGCAGCGAAGGCAAAATTGTTCTCGGCTTGGCCGTTAAAGCTTGCGGTTATCAACGCCGATGATGAGCTGGGTTGCCGGCTTATTGCCTGCGCTAGAGCGAGTGAGGTCCTCAGCTATGGTATGTCTGGAGATATTTCTTGGCGCGCGACATCGATACGCAAAGGGATGCATGTACTTTTTGATACGCCGTGGGGGCGATTGGAATGCGCTTTGCCTGTAGCGGCAGAATTTGCCATTGCCAACGTTGCTGCGGCGATTGGAGTGCTTTTGGGTTCTGGCTGCTCGCTGCAGGCATTGGGCGATGCTTTAGAGCAGCTAGTCACGGTGCCCGGACGCATGCAAGTAGTTGATGGAGCGTACGGAACCCCCAAGGTCATCATCGACTACGCACACACGCCAGATGCAGTGAGCAAGGTTTTGGCAAGTCTTGCCTCCCAATGCCGAGGACGACTGATATGTGTTGTCGGTTGCGGGGGCAACAGAGATCGCGGCAAACGACCCGAGATGGCCCAAGCAGCTGCAAGCCTGAGCGATGTGCTGTGGTTTACCTCGGACAATCCGCGAGACGAGGATCCAGAGCTGATTTTGCAAGATATGTTAGGCGGCCTTTCCACAGAGCAACGACGAACCGTGAATACAGTAGCGGATCGAGGCGCAGCGATCACTGCCGCGATAGAGTCCGCCAACTCTGAAGATTTGGTCGTCATCGCGGGCAAAGGACATGAAAGTACTCAAGAAATTGCAGGCGTGAAGTATCCATTCAACGATGGTGCGTTTGTTAAAAATCTATTTGAGGAGAATGCTTAGTGTTGCTTTGGTTCACGGAATACTTATCGCAGTTTGTGGGTGGGTTTGGAGTCTTTCAATACTTAACACTGCGCACCATGGTGAGCATTATCACGGCCTTGGGTGTTTCTCTGCTCATAGGCCCCTGGATGATTGCATGGCTAGGTCAGTCTCAGATTGGTCAACAGGTCAGGGACGACGGGCCTGCTTCTCATTTCAGTAAAGCCGGCACACCTACCATGGGAGGTGCCCTGATCTTAGTGATTATCTCAGTGACCACGTTATTGTGGGGCGACTTATCCAATCACTACATTTGGCTAGTGCTGGCCGTCACCGTGGCGTTTGGGTTGATTGGCTGGGCCGACGACTACCTCAAAATTTCACGTAAAAATTCTAAAGGTTTAGCCGGCCGCTGGAAGTACTTTTGGCAGTCTGTTTTTGCGCTGATCGCAGTGGTGTATTTATACTTGGTTGCCGACGTGCCAGCGCAAACTGCGCTGTATGTGCCCTTCTTTAAAGGCATCGCAGTACCCTTGGGTGTGGGTTTTATCTTGCTCGGTTATTTGATGATCGTTGGTATGAGCAATGCGGTGAATTTAACAGATGGCTTAGATGGTTTGGCGATTTTGCCTGCCGTAATGGTTGGTGCCGCCTTAGGGTTAATTGCCTATGTGACGGGCAACGTAGAGTTTTCTGCGTATCTGCAGATTCCGTATATCGCCGGCGCAGGAGAGCTGTCGGTATTTTGTGGGGCATTGATCGGTGCTGGTCTGGGCTTTCTTTGGTTCAACACCTACCCCGCGCAGATATTCATGGGAGATGTCGGCGCCTTAGCGCTGGGAGCGGCTCTGGGGCTTCTCGCTATTATTGTGCGCCACGAGATAGTGCTCTTAATTATGGGCGGCTTGTTTGTGCTTGAGACGGCTAGCGTCATTATCCAAGTTATATCGTTTCGATTGACTGGACGGCGGGTGTTCCGAATGGCGCCTATTCATCACCATTTCGAACTCAAGGGGTGGCCTGAGCCCCGAGTGATTGTGCGTTTTTGGATTATCACCCTAGTGCTGGTGACGATTGGCTTATCGACGTTGAAGCTCAGATGAGTGAACCCGTGCCAACGGTGGTACTGGGGTTTGGGCTAACCGGTCAATCAGTTGCCCGTTATCTCATGGCCCGGGATAACAGGCCTATCGTGCTTGATAGCCGTCCTGCACAGCCACTCAGTACAAAGTGGGATCAGTTGGAAATTCATTGGGGGGTAGAAGATTGGCCGTCGCAAGTTCTGCGTCATGCAGACCGAGTGGTCGTAAGTCCGGGCCTGCCTCCTCACCACTCACTTGTGCGTCAGGCTCGGGAAGCTGGGTTGCCCGTCGTATCGGATATCGATCTGTTTATGTCAGAGATTGATGCGCCTGTAGTTGGAGTCACTGGCACAAACGGGAAAAGCACTGTCGTGTCTCTGATTGGCCACTTGCTGCAATCTGCTGGTATGAAATGCCGTGTAGGCGGGAATTTAGGTGTGCCCGCACTAGAGCTTCTAAAGGATGATTGCCAGATCGTCGTGCTAGAGCTTTCCAGCTTTCAACTCGCGCACAGTGAGCGTCTAAAGTTAGCCAGCGCTGGAGTGTTAAACATCAGCGATGATCATCGCGATTGGCACTTGGATTTCGACAGCTATCGAAAGGCTAAGTTGAGCATCTATGCAAGCGCCGCATACCGCGTTGGTAGGCCCAATGATGAAACGCCGATGGATGCTTATGTTGCCTCGGGGAGTTCGTGTATTGGCAGTTGGCAAGTCTCTCAAAAAAACGAGGCCCCCTGGCTCTACTTTGATAAAGCACCGTTACTGCCTGTGTCGGAGTTGCCATTAGCTGGCGCGCACAACGCAGAAAACTGCTTGTGGGCGATGGCATTGGTACAACCCTGGATTGATCCCGAAAAGGCATGCCGGCTTTTGTCAGGTTTTACCGGCTTGCCGCATCGGTTTACGTCGGTAAAGGGCCCTGAGGGCATTCGTTGTATTAACGACTCCAAAGCCACCAATGTTGGATCTACATTGGCCGCGTTGACCGGATTTAAACAGGACGCAAAGCTCATACTTATCGCAGGGGGCGATAGCAAAGACGCGGACCTGAAACCACTGGGTGCAGCCATGCATGGGCGGGTTAGGCTGTTAATCACGCTGGGGCAAGATGCTCAAAAGCTGAACACTGTAGCCGAAGAAAGAGACATTGCGTGGCGGCAGGTCAACGACATGGATCAAGCCGTGGAAGTCGCTTTAGCTTACGCTGAAGCAGGCGATACGGTGTTGCTTTCCCCAGCGTGTGCCAGCTTAGATATGTACCCAAATTTTGCCGCGCGCGGCGATGACTTTGCACAGTGTGTGGCGCAACACTCAGCCTCTCTCCAGCCCGAGGAGACATCGTGAGCTTAGACTCACTGAGTATCCCGCGTCAGTCGCTGATGTTGCTTCTGCCGTGGACTATTTTGCTGGTCTTTGGAACGGTCATGGTGGGATCGGCCTCCGTTTCCATGGCTGGTGACTTTGCGTCCAAACAACTCGCCCACCTATGCCTTTCGCTTCTCTTGGCTGCTCTAGTCGCCCTCACGCCATTTTCTCTGTGGAGCAGGTTTTATTGGCTAGGCTGGCTAGGGTCTATGCTGCTCGTCACGTTAGTGCTGCTGCCCGGTGCGGGCCATGAAGTTAATGGTGCGACACGTTGGATTCGCCTCGTTGGCTTCAATCTTCAAGTGGTCGAGGTGGCGAAATTTGGTTTATTGATTTATCTCGCGGGCTACTTGGCTAGGTATCATGACGAGCTACAACAATCGCCAGGTCGAATCTTTGTGCCTCTCGCTATGGTTTTTGTCGTTTGCGCCCTAGTTGTCGCGCAGCCAGATTTGGGCTCCGCTGCGGTAGTGTTGGCTGCAACGCTATCCGTCCTTTTTATGGCAGGTGCGAAATTGCGTTTCGTCGCGTTAATGCTAGTCGTCGGCATAGCACTGTTTGCTTTCATGGTTTGGCTTGAGCCTTTTCGAATGCGGCGAATGATCGCATTTACCGATCCCTGGGCCGTCCCGTTTGATACCGGCTACCAATTGGTACAGGCTTTGATCGCGTTTGGGCGGGGTGAACTATTTGGTCTTGGTCTAGGTGAGGGTATTCAAAAACTCTCCTATCTGCCGGAAGCCCACAACGACTTTATATTTGCAGTGGTCGCGGAAGAGTTGGGCAGTCTTGGTGCTATCGCGCTCATTACACTCTATACGTTCTTTGTGATCGTTGTTCTGAACGTCGCCAAGCGCTGTTTGCAATCGGGGCAATTGTTCGCTGGCTACGGCTGCTACTTCACCGGTTTCTTGTTCGCATACCAGTTTATGGTCAACGTAGGTGTCAATGTCGGTGTTTTACCGACGAAGGGATTAACCCTGCCCTTCGTCAGCTATGGCGGCAACAGCCTGATCGTGTCATCTGTGCTCTTCGCTTTAGTATTGCGTTGTAGCTGGACTAAGGAACCCTAGTGGCAGAGCTCAAAGAGTATCAAGTGCCGGAAATGGGTCGCATAAGAACCATTCATTTCGTAGGTATTGGCGGTGCGGGGATGAGCGGTATCGCAGAAGTGCTCATCAATCAGGGCTATGCTGTGAGCGGTTCGGATCTAAAAGCGTCCGCTAATACTCAGCGCCTTCAAGACAAAGGCGCCACTGTGTTTCTTGGGCACGACGCGCAGTGGGTAAAGGGGGCAGACGTGTTAGTTGTCTCTTCAGCTATTGACCCGACGAATCCAGAATTATTGGCAGCGAAAGAGCTGCGACTGCCGGTGGTGCCTAGGGCGCAAATGCTCGGTGAATTGATGCGCTATCGGCATGGCATCGCTGTCGCAGGCACCCACGGCAAAACAACGACCACGAGTTTGATTACGGAAATATTTCGCTGTGCGGAGCTTTCACCAACCTTCGTTATCGGCGGCCTTCTCAATAGCGCAGGCACGAATGCTGAACTAGGTGCGGGACGTTACTTGATTGCCGAGGCAGATGAGAGCGACGCTTCGTTTTTGCACTTACAGCCGATGTCGGCGGTGATAACCAACATCGATGAAGATCATATGGCTACCTATGATCATGACTTTGCCAGGATGAAATCCGCTTACGTTGAATTTACCAATCGGCTGCCGTTTTACGGAAGCGTTGTAGTCTGTGCGGATGATGCTGAAGCATTGAGCCTTAGCGATCATTTCTCACGTACCGTCATCACTTATGGCTATGCCGAGCAAGCACAATTTAAGGCTGTTGATGTCACCACCAATGGTCAGCAGTGGATGTTTACTGTGCTGCGTGGAGACTACGGCCTCCCGTTGACGGTAACAATTAATTTGCCGGGGCATCACAACGTTCGGAATGCTCTGGCCGCTATCGCTATTGCCTCGGAAGAAGGGATCGATGATCGAGCTATTGTTCGGGGGCTCAATGCTTTCGCCGGTGTGGGGCGTCGTTTTCAAGTGAGCGAAGTACTGGCACCTAACGCTTTGCGAGTGACCCTCGTTGATGATTACGGTCATCACCCCACGGAAGTCGAGGCAGTGATCCAAACCGCGCGAGAGGTTTGGCCAGACCGGCGTTTGGTGATGGTCTACCAGCCTCACCGTTACAGTCGAACTCGTGACTTGTTCGACGACTTTGTGCGAGTTCTATCTGGGGTCGATTCTCTGTTATTGCTTGATGTTTACGCAGCAGGAGAGGCGCGGATTGATAGCGCGGACAGCAAAGCACTCGCCCAAGCGATTAGGCAGCGCGGCCAACTGAACCCAATTTACGTAAAAGACACTGATGAAGCCTATGAGCTGCTGCCGAATTTTTTGCTAGCCGATGATGTTTTGCTTGTCCAGGGTGCTGGTAACGTTAACAACTTGTCCAATCAACTAACGGGCGAACATGTTTAAGCGCCTGATAATGATGGTATTAGTGATGAGCGTAGGCTCTCTAGCCTATGTTATCTGGAGTGCGTTGGATCGACCGGTAGAAACGGTAGTGGTTTCTGGAGAGCCTACGGCAGCAGAGCGACAGCGTGTGCAAGCGGCCCTTGCCTTCGTTCAGCTTGAAGGGATTCTTTCTACGGACTTGACCCTGATTGAAGCCCAGTTAATAGATATGAGTTGGACGCGGGATGTAGCGGTGCGTCGTCATTGGCCTGATCGGTTAGAGGTGCGTTTGCAAAAAATTGTTCCCGTAGCTCGTTGGGGAGAACGTCGTTACCTGGCGGCGAATGGTGAGCCCATGGAGTTGCCGGATCAGTATGACGATATCCCGGCTTTGAGCGCGCATATCAGTACACCCCAACAAACAATGGAACTTTTTCGTCTGCTGCAGCTTTTTGCTTCGCGCCAAGATCTTGAAATTTCAACACTTGCCGAATCCGCACAAGGCGAATGGTTGGTCGCGTTCGCCAATGGGTTGCAATTGAATCTAGGCGCCTACGACGTGAGTAATCGAATGAACCGTTTTTTACGCACTTACCGAGCTGTTCAGAGGGAGGCCAGTCGTGCGGTTGAATATGCTGACGCGCGCTATACCAGCGGGATTGCAGTACGATTCAAGTCGCCCAATACAACGGAAGAAACGCCGGTCGAGGCTGTTGCTGCGGCAACGCTTGTTCTGCGCAATCAACCCACGAACAACGGATTGTAGATATGGCTACAGATAGACAAATGCAACGGATCGTCGCTTTAGATATTGGCACCAATAAGATTGCAGCCATCGTTGCCAACGTTAATGCGCAGGGTGAGCTCGAGATCATTGGCATCGGAACGCATCAATCTCGAGGCCTAAAGAAGGGCGTAGTGGTGAACATAGATTCTACAGTGCAATCAATACAGCGTGCGGTAGAAGAGGCTGAGCTGATGTCTGGTTGCGAGATCAGTTCGGTATATGTCGGCATTGCAGGTAGCCATATCCGTAGCTTGAACTCCCATGGTGTTGTCGCTGTATTGGATCGTGAGGTCTACGCCCACGACATCGATCGTGTCATCGACGCTGCAAAAGCTCTGGCGATTCCTGCGGATCAAAAAATTCTGCATGTGTTACCGCAAGAGTATGTCATCGATACGCAAGAGGGAGTTAAGGAACCTTTGGGGATGTCAGGTGTGCGCTTGGAGGCTAAAGTTCATATGGTTACCTGCGCGGTCAACGCGGCGCAAAACATCGAGAAGTGCATAGAGCGCTGTGGCTTAGGAGTAAACGATGTCATATTGGAACAACTGGCTTCGAGCTATTCAGTTCTGACCGATGACGAGCGTAACTTAGGCGTCTGTCTTGTCGATATTGGTGGCGGCACAACAGACATCGCCGTTTTCACTGAAGGTGCTATCCGTCATACTGCAGTTATTCCTATTGCAGGCGATCAGGTAACGAACGATATCGCCATGGCGTTGAGGACTCCGACGCAGAATGCCGAGGACATAAAAATTAGGTACGCTTGTGCATTAACGCAGTTGGCTAAGCCGGACGAAGTCATTAAAGTACCCGGTGTGGGCGACAAACCTGAAAAAGAAATGTCGCGCCAAACGTTGGCCGAAGTGGTAGAGCCTCGGTACGACGAATTGTTTAGACTGATACAAGCAGAGTTGCGAAGGAGCGGCTTTGAGGACGTCATTGCTTCTGGCATCGTGTTGACAGGCGGCGGAGCAAAGATGGAAGGTTTGATTGAGCTTGCGGAAGAAATATTCCACATGCCAGTCAGTTTGGGGGCGCCACG
>CAJWZG010000121.1 GCA_913049565.1 uncultured Gammaproteobacteria bacterium | reverse complement strand
TACAACCCCGCGAAGTCAGCCCTCGGGCGCCGGCCCGAGTGGTATCGGGTCCCGACAGACAAACTCTACATTCACCGGAGAACCGACCACGCTGTTGAATACCCGCCGAATTGGCGGAGCCGCGCGTATTGATGTGCCCGCTGGAGTAGATGTGCAAGGAGCCGAGCTTGGACGGCCAACAGACTTGCTTGGCGCGGCTAAAGTCACGGGTCAAAAGGGGGCGTTTCGCTATGGCATTCTAGGTGCTATGGAAGACGATGCTGTGTTGCGAGGAACAGTATCTGGCGGTAACGACGCAGGCGAACGCGCCTATGTAACTGCCGAGGGACGCGACTTTGGTGTTGCACGGCTGCTTTTCGAGCAAACCGGTGACGGTCGGCGTTCCATCGGCTATTTGGGCACCTTAACCCGATACGCCGATGACGATGCTGTAGTGCATGGTGTCGACGGCCACTGGTTGAGCAAAAGTGGTGCTTGGAAAGTGGATTCACAGCTGCTGACCAGTGATGTGGATGGTGAGGTCGGCTATGGCGGTTTCAACGATATTACCTATGTGCCGAGGCAAGGCGTAAGCCATGCGGTGCAGCTCGAGTACTTTGACAAAAAGCTGGATATCAGCGACTTGGGATACATTCGCCGCAACAACGTCATGGGCACTAAGTACATCTACAACTTCTCGACCGGCCGCGGACTGAAGCGGTTACGCAACAAGAAACGCTCGGTAATGTTGGTGCACTCGTTCAACTTAGATGGGCAAATGGAGCGAGCAGGCTATTTTTTCCGAAACAGTTGGACGTTTAAAAATCTCAGCGAGATACGCACTGAATTCGACTACTTCCCTGAGCGCTGGGATGACCGCAACAGCTTTGGTAATGGTTCCTTCAAAACCGACGGGCGCGTCGTTGCTGAAATAGGCTTCGGTACAAATAGCTCCAAGCCGCTGTCGTTCAGCGCTCTTGCCGGTGTGCGCCAAGAAGAACTCAGTGACTGGACGATTCGCACCTCTGTGGGTCTCACTTACCAACCGTCGGATCGATTCGCAGTCGACTTTGATCTGAACTATTTTGACCGCAAAGGCTGGTTGCTGCATGACCAAGGTTCGTTGATGGCTACTTACGATGCGGCCGATTTTCAGCCTCGCTTGGGCATGGATATTTTCCTGACGGCCAAGCAACAAATTCGTTTTTCCTTGCAGTGGGCGGGTATACGAGCAACTCAAAAGGGTTTCTATCAGATTCCCGGACATGAGGGGGAGTTGGTTGCCATTGCAGATCCCGTAGCGGCAGGCTTAGTCGCCTCAACTAGAGGTGACTTTGCACTTTCCCGCCTGACCTCACAGTTGCGCTATCGGTGGGAGATAGGGCCGTTGTCGGACTTGTTTGTCGTCTATACACGGGGCAGCAACCTACCGGGACGAGTGGACGACAGTTTTGATGATCTGTTTGATGACGCCCTGCGCGAACCCGTGATCGATGTCTTTTTGATGAAGCTGCGTTATCGCTTTGGTAATTGAATATTACCGCCCCGTCTTTTGCTGGCTACGACCGATTAGCGGCGAGACTATCGTCGGTTTTGGCGGTCGTTCGCCACACTCAGATTGAATTTTGTTAGTCTGAAAGCTGAAGAAAAATCCCGTAACTGTCGAGAAGGGGACGCCATGCCTCACCTACAAATGAAGCAAAACGTAATCGATCGAGGGGCTGCCCTAGCCGTCGCTCTGTTGCTGGCCTCCTGCCTTAACGCTCAAGCCGATGTCCCAATTGTTCAGCCCGGGCTTCCCGGTGAACAAGGCCGCGTGCTGACGGCGGATGAGGCCGTAAAAATTACCGACACTAGCTATTCGCCGGATGATGTGACCTTCGTGCAAAACATGATTCCTCACCATGCTCAGGCGTTAACAATGGCTGAATTGGTAGGTGAGAGGACAAATAGCGCCGAGCTTGGCGATATCGCCGGCCGCATTAACGCTTCGCAAGAGGATGAAATTGCCTTTATGCGGGGGTGGTTAACCGATCGCGGGGAGTCAGCGAGTGAGTCGATGGCTGCCCATGCCCAGCACGGTGATTACAGTGCCACCGATACCGCTCGCGGGCAGCGTCATATGATGATGGGTATGGCTACCCCCGAACAGATGGCAGAATTGACTGCAGCCGAGTCCACTGCATTTGATCGCCTCTTTCTGCGGTTAATGATCGCCCACCATGAAGGTGCGATAGAAATGGTAGAACATTTGCTAGATCAACCCGGTTCCGCCTATGACCCAGTACTGTATGAATTCGTTGGCGACGTAAAAAACGATCAGCAAGTGGAAATTGAGCGCATGCATGCCTTGCTAGTAACACTGTCTGATGACCCTCGCGCCAATCTCTCGGCGGGTTTGTACGACGCAGGTACAGCGATCAAAAATCTGCGGTTAGTCAGTACGCAAACAAAGCCACCGGGTTTTATCGACCCGAATAACCCCGGCGAAGTACCGAAGAGTAAAGCGTTGAGTAAAGAGACCACTGAGGCGGATACAGGCGGTAGCGAAAAGAGCCGGGAAGAAACGACAGAAAAAGCGACAGAAGAGATTACAAAAGAGAGTGCCGATGAACCCAAAGCTAAACCGACAGAGGGCGGTTCCGACCGCCGATATCCGATGCTGAGTTTTTCGAACACCGATATGGCGTTTTCTGGCGATACCTTATTTGCGGGCAATTACCATGGGTTTAACGTCTACGATATTGCTGCCAAAGATGAACCGCAATTGATGAGTTCTGTGGTTTGTCCGGGCGGGCAGGGCGACGTTTCAGTAGTCGGCGATTTATTGATCATGTCTGTGCAGGAGACGCGCAGTCGTCTCGACTGCGGTTTGCAGGGCATCGATGAGGATGTCAGTGACGAGCGCTTTCGAGGCATCCGAATTTTTGACATCAGCGACCTGCAAGCGCCAAAGCAAGTGGGTGCAGTACAAACCTGCCGTGGCTCCCACACTCACTCTGTAGTCTCTGGCCCCAGCGCGGACGGCAAAATTGTTGTTTATAACTCGGGAACCTCGAGCATCCGCGAACGCGATGAGATGGATTCATGCTTCGATGAATCCCCCGGTGATCCTCGCACAGCGCTGTTTCGAATCGACGTGATTGAGATTCCTGTAGACAACCCCGCAGCGGCTCGAATTGTCAGCAGTCCCGCCGTATTCGCCGATAATGAGACCGGGGCACTAGCCGGTCTGTGGCGCGGTGGAGATCACGGCGGCGAAACTCAAGACACACGGGTAACGGATCAATGTCACGATATCACTGTATTCCCCGCGGCAAATTTGGCAGCGGGGGCGTGTTCGGGCAATGGCATACTCTTTGATATTTCTGATCCACTTGAGCCGATGCGTATTGATGTGGTCAGCGATACGGGGTTTGCCTATTGGCACTCGGCTACTTTTAACAATGACGGGACAAAAGTACTGTTCACAGATGAGTGGGGCGGTGGCTCCCGTGCGCGCTGCAGGGCTTATGACCCGCTGGACTGGGGTGCTGACGCAATTTATGACATCGTTGATGGCAAGCTTCAGTTTCGCAGTTACTTCAAAATACCGGCACCCCAGCTTGAACAAGAGAATTGTGTAGCGCATAACGGCGCCATTGTTCCTGTGCCCGGTCGCGATATCTTTGTGCAGGCTTGGTATCAGGGTGGCCTCTCTGTTATCGACTTCACCGATTCCGAAAACCCGATTGAGATTGCGTACTTCGATCGCGGCCCAATAGACGCCGAAGCGTTGGTCACTGGGGGCTATTGGTCAACCTACTGGTATGACGGTCGAATCTACGGCACGGAAATTGTTCGAGGATTAGATGTCTTTGAACTACTTCCAAGCACTTATCTCTCTGCCCATGAAATTGCAGCGAGCAACTTGGCCGATCAAGGCGCGGTATTCAACGCGCAGCAGCAGCTACCGGTCTCTTGGCCAGCGCACCCGGTAGTTGCTTTGGCCTATCTCGATCAAATTGAACGGGCTGAGGGTGAAATACGCGATTCTAAGGTGCTCAGAAAAGCCCTTGAAACGGCAACTGTACAAATTTCATCCGGTGGCACAGACCCGGCGCTGAGTCGGCAAATACTGCGGTTGGCTGGCGGACTCAGCCTCAGCGATGGCGTTGTCGGTAAGTTGCAAACCACCTTGATAGGTGTTGCACAAGCGCTGAATTGAAGGCCACACGATGACTAACATTGCCTTGTGGCTCACCATAACGCTTTCGCTGGCGGTGTCTGGGTGTGCGAGTAACGGGCCTCAATCGAGCAATGAACGGTTTGTCACTGAAAGCAAGCAGGATTGCAATCGACAAATGACACAGCGCACTCGATGCAAGCAGTCTTAGGTTAGTGTGCTTAGGTCAGGGTAAAAAGATGGACCGTGTTCGACAAAAGATTGGTGTTCAAAAGAGGGGTGGTGTCATCGGTAGGTTGATATTCAAGCTCGTAGTAGTGGTATTTGCGTTACCGGCATTAGCAGAGCCAATGGTTCTGACATCGGATGGGTTGGTTGAAGGCTCATACCAAGATCAAGTTGCAGTGTTCCGAGGTGTTCCCTACGCCGAACCCCCGATTGGTGAACTGCGCTGGAGGCCTCCTCAGCCTGTGTTACCCCGCACTCACAGATTGCTGGCAAAGCAGTTTGGGCCGCGCTGCATGCAGCGTCTGCCGCAGGAAAACCCGCCCGAGGTTAGTGAAGATTGTTTAACCCTGAATGTCTGGTCACCCAGCCTTAAAAAGTCTAATCAACCCGTCATGGTGTGGATCCACGGCGGCGGTTTCCGAGCAGGCTCTGGCGATATTCCCGGCCACGTGATGGCGAAACATGGTGTGGTATTGGTCTCCATTAATTACCGCCTAGGTCCGCTGGGTTTTTTTGCTCATCCCGCATTGCAGTCTGAAACCGCCAGTTTTGGCGTGCTCGATATGATCGCTGCATTACAGTGGGTGAACGAAAACATCGCTCGCTTTGGCGGCGATAAAACCAATATCACTGTCTTTGGTGTTTCTGCTGGAGCCATGGCGGTCAATCTCTTGATGACGAACCCACGCGCTGAAGGGCTATTCCACAAAGCAATCGCACAGAGTGGTTATGGCACATGGGCGTTACCCCGTACCAAGGCTGCACCAGAGCCAGCCCGTTTGGCCATGGACTTAAAAAAACCAGATTCGGCAGAAGCCTGGTCTGCACGCGTGATCGGCGAGGAAGATGCCTCCGCCATATCAAAGCCTGACCTGCTTGGCTTGGACGGCTCTGCATTGATGTACGGATTAGAAGGTTTTCAGCTGCCGTTTGTAGACGGTACCGCTATCGTCGAAGAGCCCGGGGTGTTAGCGAGGCAGTGCTTGCAGCACGACCTGCCCCTGATAATGGGGGCGGCCAGTTTCGAAGGCTCAGTGCAGCCGGCGTCGGGCATAACCCTCGATGCTTTTGCCCAGTACCATCGTGATCAGTTAGACGCAGCGAGGGCTTTATATGCATCTGAGTTTGCGCAAAGTGAGACTTTCGGGCTAAAGAAAATGTTCGGCGAAAATCGGTATCTGTTGGCAGCCAGAACGCTAGGTCGCGCTATGGAGTGCAAAGATCAAGCAGCCTATCTGTATTACATGAATTTCATACCAGAGCGATTTGCGAGTGAGTGGGTGGGCACTGTGCACGGTGCCGACGGTTATTTCCTCTGGACCGGCGAGAGCACTGTAGATCCGAAGCTGGTGGCGCTGTCACGCCGCATCCAAGCCTACTGGGTGAACTTTGCACGCAGCGGTAATCCGAACGGTGGTGCGTTGGCGTCATGGCCGCAGTTCAGCCAGGCAGAACCAAGTTGGCTGATGTTTGCCGATGCGGATTCTGTCGTGAGAAGCCTATTGCGTGAGCGGCTGGATTTTCTCGAAGAGCATTATTTACGCCGCATTGGTGAAAACCCGTGAGTATCTTTATCGCCAATAACGGAGATTTGTGATGCCCTATCGACCTCTGATTTATCTTTATGCGGCCCTGTACTGCGTGCTGTTTGCTGCCGCCCACTTCTCAGTTTGACATGGTAAGCAGGCTCTTACCGAAAAGGCCAAAAGATGTCTCGCGGTAGCGAACCCGGCTGTCAATGCTGCCGCAGAGATGTGCCGCTGACTTTTCATCACCTAATTCCGAAAAAAGCTCATCGCCGTAAGCGCTTTAAAATGAGTTATGCCAAACGAGAGCTACACAAGGGTGTTCGCATTTGCCGGCTCTGCCATCGAGGTATTCATCGAACTTATGACGAACTCACCCTAGCCAAGGACTTTAACTCGCTGGAGTCTTTGTTGGCGGATCCGGCGCTGGCAAAGCATTTTAAATGGGCAAGCAAGCAAAAGGAACGTGCCGACAGCCCCGATTGGCAATAGCGCTTGGTCTTGCCTTGCGCGAGTTAACGCTGTGCCTCGCCTTTTCGAGCGCCGTCAAAGAGTGGTTGGCGTTTCTGTAAAAACGCTTTGGCGCCTTCGCGCATATTTTTGGGTATCAGTACCGCTTGATGTTCCATTTCGAGTTCAAGCTGCCGCTCAAAGCTGTTATCCACGCCGGCATCGATAGTCTCTCGAATGCGCACCGATGCGTCTGGCGATGAGGTTTTCAGCACTTCAACCAACGCGATTGTTTCGTCGCGTAGCTCCTCATCAGGCACCGTGCGCCATATCATGCCCCACGTTTGTGCATCCTTGGCGGAGACTCGCTCACCGAGCAGCGCCATACCCATCGCCCGGGCCCGACCGATTCGTCGGGGAAGATTCCAGGTGGTGCCCATGTCGGGCACGATGCCAAGATTCGGGCCAAACGTAGCCACAAAAAAGGCGGACTCAGCGGCAATGGTGAGGTCGCAGGAAAGGGCAAGACCCAATCCACCCCCAGCAGCAGGCCCATTGACCATGGCGACGGTGGGTACGGGACAATTCTTGAGGGCTGCCAACGCGGCATTAAACCAGTCGGTTCGCTCATCATCAGATGATTGGCCTAAGTCGTTGTCCGGCGCGCTAGGCTCAGCTACTTGAGTTAAGTCTGCGCCGGCACAGAAGCCGCGCCCGTTGCCAGTGATGACCACTGCGCGAATCGATTCATCACTCTTAACCTCAGCGACGGCGTCGCAGATGCCTCGCATCAGACCGTTGGTCATGGCATTCATTTGGTCTGGCCGGTTCAGCGTAATCCAACCGACATTGGCATCCACCTCGAACAATACGGGTTGTTGTTGTGACATATCGATCCTCCTTCGAGCGCTGTCTATCCAAGCCGTGGGACAACCGAGCAAATGCTAGCGCAGTCCACGGCTTCAATGCTTACCAGAATTGTAGTAGCAAACAAATCGATAATATAACAACGAATGAGGCGACAAGGGCAGGTCGCACATAGGCAGGGGGGGCAATTGCGCTGCCAACATTTGATGTTGCCTGCGAGGATGTGGCGTGGTCTGGCGGGATAACGAGATGTCCTAGCAATATGGTAAACAGCGTGGCGCAAAAGCCAACAACATTCCACCAAAGCCAAGACACCTCTGGTAGCAGCCAAGCGACGGATACATTTGCTAGCAAGCCAAGCACAAAACCGCTCAGAGCCCAGACCTGAGACGTTGGCGGGAGTAAGATCGCTGAACCGATCAGGGCCAGCAGTGGGCCATTCGCCATTGAGCCTACTTTGTTGACTGCCTCTAACACCGTTGGCGCTATGCTCTCTACCTGAAAAGCGAAAAGGACGGCAAATAGGCCCCAGGTCAACGTGCATATTCGACCAATTAACAGTAAGCGTTTCGGCGGTGCATTTTTCGCTAAGAGCGGTCGAATGAAATCTTCTACCGTCACGGCGGACAGGCTGTTTAAGGCAGAGTCGATGGATGACATTGATGCAGCGATGAGCCCGACAATAATCAGACCCACGAAGCCGGGCTCAAAGTAAGCAAGGACAAACGTCGGGAAAACCAGATTCAGGTTTTTCCCGCCAGTCTCGGTATTAGGCAAGTTGTTGATAATTTGCGGATCGACAGCGGCAAGAGCGGCCAAGCCAAGTCCCAGAAAGCAGTACATTAGCACGACGGGAAACCGGCAAAGACCGTTAATCAACAACACCTGAGCGGTTTCCGCTTCGTTACGCGCTGCAAGGACGCGTTGGGCTTGGCTTTGATCGCATCCGTAATAGGCTGCGTAGAGAAAAATTCCGCCAATCAGCATAGGCCAAAAGCCGTAGTCCTGTCCGTTCACACCCCAGTCATCCACTAAGACTTGCTTACGGTCGGCTACCAGAAAGTCCCACTGGATCAAATCACCAATAAAAAAGAGCGAAAAAACCACAGCGCTCAGCAAAAGCGCCAGCTGAATCACATCGCTGATCACCACAGCGGTTAGACCACCGAAGTAGTCGTATAGAACGGTTGCCGTCATCAGTAACACCACGGATGAGAAAAAATCGAGGTTGAGTATCAGTGAGACGACGAGTGCACTGCCGTACAC
>CAJWZG010000120.1 GCA_913049565.1 uncultured Gammaproteobacteria bacterium | reverse complement strand
CCCAGGCAAGCTGCGCGTGGGATTTACAGGTGTACACATCGTAAAAATCTTGGGACAGATCAGTGGCCAAAAACTCGGTCTGCGCTACTGCCTGCTCCTCTAGGCTTGACGAAAACCCAACCCAATAAACGTCGGCGTCTAGCGAATCGTAGTAATAAGGCGTAAGCACTAAACCTGTGTAGCCAACACTGGAATTTTTATCAAACCATTTGTCCCATTTCTTCGAAGCTTTAAGGAGATCGTCCATATCCTTGTCTTCATTAAAGTAGCAAGCAAAGGTCTCGACGCCTCCATATTCGGGCACCTGTAGATGATCGTCTGCAAAAGCAACCCCGGACAAAAGCGTGAGCGCGCTTGCAAAGGTGGTTATTAGCGTTTTGTTCATTGAGTGTTCCTTTTTTTAATTTTTATTCGTTAATAGTCGCGCAGATGCGCTATTGATTACGTTAGCATGAATCTCGAAAAAGCCTCGCCTGGCTCGGGCCGCGGCCTCACCAAATATCTCCGCTATCTGGCTCAGGTCACTATGTCCCGACCAATTTTCCTCTTACATCGGCCTCTGTGCTGCACTGTCATTTAAGCGACATCTATCGCGCTTGTGGGTTCTATTGCATTAACACCTCATGAGTTAACGAGTCGTATCGGAAATACGAGGTGTAGAGAATTTTTCGGGAGTCATTTTTGAGTTTTAAGGAAACAACAATAGGTTTAATGGCGTTAATCGTTTTAGTTCTCGCGCTATTCGTTAGCCTTCGAGGGCTCCTACAGCTGTTTCAGCGCTACAACTCGATATTGGTCATCTTCTATATCGTCTTTCTCTCTCCGATAGCTTTTTTGCACGGGTTAATTCTTGGGGTCTTTGGCAAGTCGAAAAAGACACTGGAAGAACAAGAGATTGCGCGACTAGCCCGAATACAACTGGCGGTCGATGCAAAAATTCAAGAGTCGAAAGCGCAAAATTCGAATTAGATGTTTTGAACACAAAAATACCTTGTGGCACACCTCGGGCCGGTCCTCTTTGCCACCTGACGCGAAGATAGCGGCTGGCCTTTACCTCAAATTTCGCGAGCAATAACTTACGCGAATGGCGGTAAGCTAGCTTCTTTGCTGCCTTGTGTCTTTTGACGGGAGATATCGGTTTGTCGATTCCACGTACGCGTTCGAAATCGATCGTTAGACGCGCCTTAACGAACGTGCTCTCTTTTTTCGTGCTGATTGTCGTCTGTTCTTTGGGGTTCGCGAACACAGATCAGAATTCGCTGCTGGATGCTCGAATTCGACTTTTTGAAGCTTGGCTTGAATCCGCCATGAACGAACAGGCGATACCAAGCGTATCCGTCAGCCTCGTGCAAAATCAGCGGCTGGTCTACACGCGGGGCTTCGGATTCGCCGATGTCCAGATGCAGCGCCCCGCGTCTGCAGATACTCAATATCGTATTGCTTCTGTGACCAAGCTTTTTACCAGCATCGCCTTAATGCAGTTGATCGAAAGTCAGCAGCTGACCTTACAGACACCGATAGTTGATATCGTTCCTGAGCTTGCGGCCATTCAATCGAATGGATACGCGATTGAAGACATGACGGTCTGGTCGATTTTGACCCACACCACTGGCCTACCCACCCATGCGAATGTGTTGCTGGACAGACAAGCGCCGCTGACACCTCCGGTTCGTCATGCGTTTTTAGAGGGTTTTGAGGAGCAATCACTGCTTTTCCCGCCAAACCGAATCCATAAGTACTCCAACTTGTCGATGAACATTGCAGGCGTGATTATCGAGCGAGTCTCAAATCTGCGTTATGAGGAGTACATTCAAAAATTCATACTGACGCCACTGCAAATGGACGCTACTCGCTTTCCTAGTTCCTCGTCATCGGCGGTCGTTGAAAGTCAGGCGATTGGCTACGATCGCCTGATTGCGGGTCAGCGCTCACCGGCAGAGTTTTCCAATATGGCCAGCTTGCTGGGACATCCCGCCGCCGGGCTGCTCTCTAGTACACGAGATTTGGCGAAGTTTTTAAGTTGGCACTTTCGTACTCTGAGCAATGAAGACTCGTTAGTTCTTACAGCACAGACCCTCGAGCAAATGCAGCAAGTACAGTGGGTGCCTCTGCCACTGGAACAAGGGCCTCTTATGTCCAGCGTGACAGCGTTCTTATCGAATAGTCTGAACCTTGGCGGCACCGGATTGGGTTACTTCCGCAACCAAGAATTAGTATTGCATGGCGGTGGCCTGAGGGGGTTTGCTTCAGAAGTTGTTATGGACAATCAAAACCAGCTCGGAATCGCCGTGCTCTCTAATTCGCTCGACGCTCCAGTGAATTTCAGCTACCCCCGCAGTATTTCGAAAACCCTTTACGAGGTGGTTGGTCTGATGGCTGCGGATGCTGATAACGCTAATCTTTCTCTCGCGCATCCAGAGTACGAGGGCGTGTACACAGACAATGGTCACCGGCACTACTACGTGACCGAAATTGAGCAAAGCCTCGTCATGATTAACCTGCGCGAGGCCTCTGTGTTCGACAATCCAGCCGTTTTAACTCGAGTTGCCAAGGATCGATTTACAGATGAGGATCACCAAGGGTTCTACGCAGGAGAATTTACCGTAGAATTTTATCGAGACGAAACGGGTACTGTAGATGGGATCTACGTTAACCGGGAAAAGCTCTATCGCGAGTAACTCGAGGTGTTAAAGGCAGTTGAGGATCATTGAGGTTGATCATCGAGGCCAAGCTAGAGAGTGAAAAGGCTACAAGAGGTGCTCCGATGTCCCTGTAAGCCTGCAAAGCGATGCACTAACCTTCCGGTACACGTTCTGGAGAAGCAGATAAATGACAGATACAGCGCACATCCTCACAACAGCCGACCGCGTTGAAATCCATGAGCTTCCAGGTCGATACGGCGACGCAATCGATGATCGAAATTGGATTGCACTGGACGCGGTATTCACTCAGGACGCCATATTCGATCTATCAGGTGTCGGTTCTCGAGTCTGCAATGGGCTTGAAGACATCAAACTGTTCATGGCTTCTGAGGCAGCTCACCCTCGCACTCATTTGATGACCAATATTTACGCAGATTTGGATGCACAAGGGTTTATGCTGCGTTTTCGCATTGTCGCATTGATCGGCAAGGGGCTGACGGCAACCGCGAGCTACTACGACAGGATTATCAAAACTGCAGATGGCTGGCGCACCTACCATAGGTACGTATCGAGCCGTCGCCGTTCGTAGCGGGTATTGCATGAGGAACGACAGGCGTTGCGCTTGAGCATCGGCTAGTAAAAAACGACTCGCATCCTCGAGGACACGCGACATCGCTGGGCAAACCGCTGAGCGAAAGACAAGAAGTAGGTAGTAAATGGTTAGTTCGAATACGAAAAACGAAGACAGTCCGGTAGGAAGTGTCCTCGCAGCGGGACACGAAACCGATCAAAACAAGGGTTTCGGTACTAAACCGTATCGAACTTATGTGCTCTCAGCTCTGACACTGATCTACATCTTAAACTTCGTCGACCGCGGGCTACTTGCTGTGGTTGGACCTGACCTCGTGCCAGAGCTGGGTATTTCGGACACCCAGTTTGGCCTACTCACTGGATTTGGTTTTGCGCTTCTCTACACGATAGTGGGTATTCCGCTAGCGCGTTATGCCGATGCGGCTCATCGCGTTTGGATTATGACTGTCTGCATCGCGCTATGGTCTCTTATGACGGTGCTGTGTGGCCTTGCGACTGAGGTCACGGTTGGATCGGTCACCATTGGCGCTTTCTGGATTCTATTGATGTGCCGCGTTGGCGTCGGCATCGGCGAGGCTGGTTGCACCCCCCCAGCCAACTCATTGATCGCGGACTATTATGCTCCGCGCGATAGATCCCAAGCCCTGGGTGTCTACTCGATGGGAGTCACGCTGGGCACCATGTTTGCGAACCTTATCGGCGGTTGGGTCACGGACGCGTTTGACTGGAGAACAGCGTTCTTTGTCGTCGGCCTGCCGGGCATATTAGTCGCAGTAGTTTTCAAGCTGACGGTTAAAGAGCCGCCGCGCGGTTTTACCGACCCGAAAGGAGCGAAATCAACAGAACCGATTGAACTGCGTGAGGCAATCCGCGAACTGTTGACGAAGCCTGCATTTTGGTTAATGACGGCTGGGGCCACTGTTGCGGCTTTTTGTGGCTACGGAATTTCTTCGTTTCAGTCCATCTTCTTGGTTCGTGCGCATGAAATCACGACCGGTGAGGCGGCTATCTGGATCAACGCGCCAGTGTCTTTGTCGTCGGCTATTGGCACTTTTGCCACCGGATGGCTTGCAACCAAGCTCTACAAAAAGCACCCGGGTGCGATAGCCTGGGTGCCCGGCGTGGGGTTGGCCCTGTCCGTTCCCTTCTATGTGTTTGCCTTCACCACGCAGAATCTGCTGTTTGCTGCGCTAGGCCTTGTCGTCGCCGGATTTGTGAAATATGGCTACATCGCTGCCCAATACACAATTGGGCAAGGTGTCGTGAGTATGCGCGTGCGCGCGACGGCAACCGCGGTATTGCTATTTATCGCCAATTTGATTGGCTACGGTTGTGGCCCATTGTTCATCGGCTTCACATCGGACATTTTCTTCGCTAATGGCGTGACGGAGCTAGGCTACGCAGTCGAAGAGTTGACTCGAAATCAATGTCATCCGCGAGCTATCGGCGAGTTAAGCGAAAGCTTGCAGAGCGTCTGTGGCGAGGTCTATGCCCAGAGCTTGCAGTCTGCCATGGTGATCATGGCGCTTCTCTATGGCGCGAGTTCATTGTTTTTCCTGTTGACCTGGCGACGTCTGGACAAAGATATGGTGGATAGAAACTGAAGTTCCGGCAATTTAAGGGGTGTCGGTCGGCGTTGCGCTCGCATGATTCTCTGATTTTCGGCGCACTTTGCCGGTGCAATTTCTGTCCCGCGAAGGTCTCTCGTCTGTACTGATGCCAAGCGAAAGGAGGAGCTCCGAGAGGGACATTCAGAGGGGGAGAGGGGGAAGTTCACCTCCCGGAGCAAGTAAAGAATGCTCGCATGGCCCTCGCAAAAACGTCAAAGGCAGTATCTATTTTCTGCACGTGATTATCACGCACAGCGCCTAGCTCTAGGGATGGAGACGTTGCTCCCCAATGTTTTTATCCCGCAATGAGATCAATAAAGCGAGCCTTTTCCGGCAGCGCTATCCCTGTGCGAATCGTCGCGGTTGAATCCTTGGTATTGCGATAGCTGATGAGTTCCATGGCATGCTCGGGCAAAAAATATTTTGGTAGCTACTACCATAAACAAAGGGAAAGGTTCACCAGAAAAACTGAAATGATCTGTCTCACTGACTAATCTGTTTTGGCAGTATGTAGACGGCGTTGAGTCCAAAAGCAGCCACTTAGACTGCTGTCATTAAAAACCAGAGGAATCGGAATGTTTGAAGGGCGATATATCATTTGGGGTGGCGAGCATAGTTTGTTTACTCGCAAGCTGCAGGCCATGCTGAATTATCTTGATCTGGATTATGAGTTTCGACTTAAGACAGCGGAGACTGGGCCAATGGTAGAGAGCCGTCTGGGTACGCACTTTATTCCTGGTTTGCAGACTCCTGAAGGATGGTTTATCCACGACTCTACCCCTATCGGTCTTATGCTCAACGCGAAATACCCAAGCAGCAGGGTATTACCTAACTCTCCTGTACAGCGCATCGCCGCGCACTTATTGGAGGATTGGGCAGACGAATGGTTTGGCCGCTATGCGATTAGCAGTCGCTGGTGTTATCCCGAAAATATCCAGCATGTGGCTCTTGGCTTTTATGCCAATTCCATCGGCAAATTTTTTAGTGAGGGTTTAAGCGAAGAAGAAACGCGGCAGGCACTTAAGACGATCGACGGGGTGCGCGATAACTTTGGTTTACGCGCCTGTGCAAACCGCGGTTGCGGACCCGATCAGGCTGCGGCGGTACGAGCCGATTTTGAGTCATTGATGAGTGCTGTCGCAGGCCACTATGAGCAGTACCCATTTCTGTTAGGTCATCGAGCCAGTCTTGCAGATTTTACGTTTGCAGGGCTTTTTAAGGCGCACATTGCCGCAGACCCAGAGCCGCGGAGCTGGATCGAGTCTTGCGCGCCGAGCATGCTTGATTCCATGGAGCGGGTTTTTACAGCGCGTTCGGATGACGGTGAGTATTGTGCCGATGATACCTTGCCGGATACGTTGATGCCGTGTTTTGAGCATATGTGCGATAACTATCATCCATTCCTTCGCGTCTCCAGAGACGCGCTGGCGGCTGGAGAAAAATGGTGCGAGGTGGATCTTGGAGAGGGCCCCGTACCGATGCGTTCACTAAAATATAGCGAGATCAGCCGCTGCCATATAAAAGCCGAGATTGAAGCTCTTTCATCTGCTGCGGCGTAACAACAAGGCCGGATCAGTTCGCAATATTTCTTATCATTACGACCTTGGCAATGACTTCTACAGTGCCTGGCTTGACCGCACCATGACCTATTCATCCGCAGTCTTCAAAAATGATGATGATGATCTCTCGAAGGCCCAAATTAACAAATATCAATGCCTTGCCGAGCTTGCCGATATCAAACCCGATGATCATGTCCTGGAGATCGGCTGTGGATGGGGCGGCTTTGCCAAATATGTGACCTCGACCATCGGCGCAAAAGTCACTGGAATCACCATCTCGAGGGAGCAGCATGCCTTTGCCCAGAGAAGTATTCATGAGGCCGGGCTTGCCGACCGTGCAGATGTTAGGCTGGTCGACTACCGTGAACTGGACGGCAAATTTGACAAGATCGTTTCAATCGAGATGTTTGAGCATATGCGTAACTGGCATCAACTTCTCGAACGTATTCATAGCTGGCTGGCAAAAGAAGGGTGCTTGTTTATTCATATTTTCGTGCATCGTGAACTTGCATACCTTTTCGACGGCCAAGGTGGAGTAAACTGGATGGCAGAACATTTTTTCAAAGAAGGCATGATGCCCGCTGAATCCCTCTTACCACTCTGCAACCAACATTTAATCACGGAGCAGATATGGAGAGTCAATGGTACCCACTACGCAAAAACATTGCGCGCTTGGCTTGAAAAAATCGATGAAAATCGCCGAGCAGCTATTGCCATTTTAACGCGTGATCTGGACGTAAAAGAAGCACACATCCAATGGAGACGGTGGCGGATTTTCTTTATGGCCTGCGAAGAGCTTTTTGGATTCAACGGAGGAAACGAATGGTACGTAGCACACTATCGGCTCATCAAACGTTAATCGGGATTCTTATGGTTTCATTTTTAACACTTATTGGTTGCTCTCGATCAGCACCACCCGAAATAGACCTCAACCGAATTGAGCAAGCGCTACAGCGCACCTCAACTACACCGGCTCCGGTACCCCACTCCGATATCGAATCCACTGCTTTTGAACATTTCATCCACTCCTACACTGAATACAGTGCCGATCGCATCACGCTAAACGTTCGTAACCTTTACGCCGAAGACGCTTTTTTTGCGGACCCTTATCATTTGGTAGAAGGCATCGATGAAATTGAAGCCTATTTTATAGCCATGGCAGCACCCGCGCAATCATGCACCTTTGAAATTGGAAAAATCCAACGCGCAAATAATGAATTTTATTGTCGGTGGACGATGCATCTTATTTCAACCGCCGCGCCGAATCAGCCAATTGTCGCCCAAGGGTTAACACACATGCGATTCAACGCTTCCGGCAAGATTATCTTTCATCAAGATTACTGGGACACCAGCGTTCTACTCGACCGACTACCCGTTGTTGGTTTTTGGACTCAACTTGTAAAAAAACGAATTTTAAAAGGAATGAACCATGAATAAAATAAATACCTGGATATGCGCTGTTCTCATAATGACAACGGTTGCCTGTTCGGAAAGGAGCAGTATGACAAGTCTATATGATATTCCCGTACAAACTATTCAAGGAGAGTCCATCTCACTCAACGAGTATCGCGGAAAAACACTCCTCATTGTTAACACCGCCAGTCGCTGTGGGTTTACCGGTCAATACGAAGGACTACAAACACTCTATGAAACATACCAAGACCAAGGTTTAGTTGTGCTCGCTTTTCCATCAAATAACTTTATGGGGCAAGAGCCGGGCAATAACGAATCCATCGCCACTTTTTGTGAAACGCGCTTTCAAACCACCTTCCCGCTCTTTGCTAAAGTTGATGTAAAAGGTAAAAATCAGCATCCGCTGTATGCATGGCTTACATCCGAAGAAAATCATCCATCCTTTGGCGGAAGTGTCTCCTGGAACTTTAACAAATTCCTGATCTCACCAGAAGGAGAGGTGATTAATCGATTTGGGAGCCGCATAGCGCCCAATCACAAACAACTCATTACCGCAATTGAGCAAGCCCTGCCAAACCAAATTTCCGAACAAGAATAAACCGCGATCGGGCATTGATCTATCGGAGGATATGCCCGAACCTCGTCGCATCCAAGGGGGTGGATGTTTCATGGAA
>CAJWZG010000119.1 GCA_913049565.1 uncultured Gammaproteobacteria bacterium | reverse complement strand
CACCTATCGGAGTAATGGCTCCTAACCAACGTAAACCAGTCAAAGTGATGAGATATAGGGTCCTTTGATCGTCGCTAGGGTTTGCTATCTCGGCCAAAGCAGAGCGCTTGTTGACGTACTCGCCGGCAAGTATTTGTTGGTGAAAACATGGCCAAACTGCGCCTCTTGCGGTGCTATTGCTGCCGATCTCGGTTTGTTGGGCGCTGACGTTATCGAGGCAGGTTGTGTAGCGGGCCTCGGCCCTATTTTTTTCAGCGTAAAATTCTGATGCGGTTTGATTTATCGACGCCGCACTAGTCAGGCCAAGCAGCAGGGCAATACCTAGTAGTACGGGGCTAATGAGGATGAACCACGACAGGTAGGTCTGTGTAGCCGCGCACGAAGTTCGAATGGATGCGTTGTTCCGGTCCAACCACTTCAATCTTTTTGTAGCGCTGCATAATTTCCTCCCACAGCACTCTAAGCTGCATTTCCGCCAGTCGATTGCCCATACAACGATGAATCCCGAAGCCGAAAGAAACGTGGTGGCGAGGGTTGCTGCGATCGATAATGAAATCGTCTGCATGCTCGATAACGCTGTCGTCGCGGTTTCCGCTGATATACCACATCACCACTTTGTCACCCTTGCGAATAGTTTTGCCACCGAGCTCCACATCTTCTAACGCCGTGCGCCGCATATGGGTTAGGGGTGTTTGCCAGCGAATAATTTCCGGCACCATGGAATTGATTAGCGAATTGTTCGCTCGGAGTTTGGCGTATTCCTGGGGGTTTTGGTTCAAAGCCAGCACACCGCCGGTGATGGAGTTACGGGTGGTGTCATTCCCGCCAACGATCAACAGACCGAGATTGCCCAAGTAGTCCATCGGCCGGTCAACCATATCCGCTGTGGTCGGGTCGCACTGCATTAAAGAGATCAAGTCGAAGCCTTCGACGGGCTCTGCTTTACGCTGAAGCCATAGGGCCTGAAAAAACTCGAGACACTCGATCATCATCTGCTTGCGCGCCTTTAGTCCTTCGATATCGTCCCGGCGAACGCCGTTGGTAAAGTTATCTGACCAGGCAGTGAGTTTGTGCCTCTCTTCAAAGGGGAAGCCAAAGAGGGTTGCTAGCATCTGGGTTGTCAGGTTGATAGAAACGGTGTCTACCCAGTTGAAGGGTTTGCTGAGAGGCAGTCGATCGAGAATTTCAATGACACGATCCCGTATCAACGATTCCAAATTAGTTAGGTTCTTCGGCGCAACGACCGGCTGTACCGCTTTGCGCTCAGGCCCATGCCGCGGCTGGTCTGCGGTAATGAAACTTTGGGTGGGTAAATTAGGGTCTTGATCAACTAAGGTGATGCCGCGAGCAGAAGAAAACTGCTTGTTGTTTTTGTCCACCGCCATAATGTGATCGAAAGTGGTAACAGACCAGTAGGGGCCGAAGGCCGACTCTGGGTGGAAATGCACCGGGGACTCTTCGCGCAGGCGCTTGAAATACGGCCGCCATATGTCCTTTGAGAACATGCGGGCCCGACTGACATCAAAGCTGTCGATGTCGCCGATATCCTGCGCCTCAGCGTTCGCTGTTAGCCCTGTGCCTGCACTCATAGTTGTCTACCTACTCCCGCTCGTCCTAAGCAGAAGAATGCCCGAAGTTGCTTCGAGAGGGGAGTCTTTGGTTGATTTCCGATAGGCGCACTTCCAGGCGGGGCCGGATAGGCAATTGAGGATCAACTGAGGTTTAGCTGGGGTTTAACTGACAGTCGGGTCATAGAAACCCAGCGCATCGTACATTTCAATTCCGGCAATGCGCTTGGCTTCAGGGGATAGCTCGGTCAGTCGCCGAGGAGGTATATCTAAATACTGATTTTCCTCTTGGCGCACCCAACCTAGCGAGTAAGTCAAGATAATACCGTATCGCCAATCTCGAGAAGTGTTGGCCCCCGCGCCATGCAGTAAACCTCCCATCCAGTACAGCACCGAGCCAGCCGGCATTTCTACACTGAGGATTTCATGGCGCTGAGGGACTCGGTCTGCAGGCCACAAGTGGCTACCGGGTACGATCAAAGTGGCGCCGTTGTCCGTGCGAAACTCTGACATTGCCCACATGCTTGCGACGATGATGTTGGGCCTAGGCAGCTGGAAGAAGGTAAAAGAGTCTTCTTCGCGATGCAGTACCTGGGCCCGTGCTCCGGGGCCCACTTCCAACCCGGCAGTGACATGTACCTGATAACCGAATTTTGCGTTGGGCGTTAAGTGGGTATCGCAAATTGCTGTGCTGATCGGGTGCATCAGCAGACCATCGGTCACCGATGGCGAACGTGCGATTAAGGCCGAAACTCGCCGCGTGTTCGCTGGATAGAATTCCTCTGGGTCGTCTTCGTCACTGTAGTCAGCATGTGCCATAAACGGATCTAACTCGCTGACAATGGTTTGTCGTTGGTCCGCATCGTTAACTCCACTAACGACAGCACAGCCAGCCTCTCCTAAGGCCGATGCAATGCTGCTCGCTGGCGCGTTAGATTCAAAGGTAGGAATGGTCGAGGGCATAATGCTTCTCCGCCTTTACTTATGAGTTTATATCGAGCGTCTGGAACTTTGTCGGCGTCTGCTTCACATTTTTCGCTCAGGATTAGAAGGCGCTGCTTGGTTGCATCCACGATAATTTGATGTTCGCAGGCTGCTGGTAAAGCTGTATCAGTTGGTTATAAATTAGCAATTGACCGTCTGGCAAGACTCTGACCCCATGATTTTAACAGGAATTTCTCTATGACCAATCCATTTGCGCCTTTGACCGCAGCTGAAATCGCGGAAGCCGTGTCTATTTTTCGCGGCGAGAACTCAGATGAGCGTGCGGTGTTTTGCTCATCGGGTTTGAGCGAGCCTGCCAAGACCGATGTTCGATCTGGGCTTCCTGTTGACCGGATAGTGAAATTTCTCGGCACCGACAGCGCGTCAGACGGCGGATTTGAAGCTCTGGTTAATCTGAATGAAAAGAAAGTGACTCAAATGCTGAGGCTGCCCACCGATGCGCAAGCGCCCTATGGTTATTTGGATCTGGGAATGGCCGTGCAGCTCACCAAGTCAAGTGAAGAGTGGCTGGCGGCCGTGGCCGCGCGCGGGGTTGCCTGCAAAACCGAAGAAGATCTCAAGCGAATTCAGATCGACCCGTGGCCGGCCGGTGGATACCCGGTGGCAGAAATTCCTGAGGGCCACCGCGCTGTGCGCTGTATTGCTTTTGTGCGTGACGACGCAACCGATAACGGCTACGCCAGACCGATTCATGGTCTGATTGCCCATGTCGACGTCACCGACCAAAAAGTTGTCTGCGTCGAAGACTCTGGAGTAATCCCGATGCCGCCCAATCCCGGGCGTTTCGATGCGGCTCATCAAGAGACCACCCGATCCGGCCTCAAGCCGCTAGATATTGTTCAGCCAGAGGGCCCCAGCTTTGAAGTCGAGGGTTATCAGGTGAAATGGCAGGGTTATGAGTTTTCTGTATCGATGCATCCAGTGCATGGCTTGGTGCTGCATCAGTTGTCTCTGCAAGGGAGGGCATTGCTCTACCGAGCAGCGCTGTCAGAAATGATCGTGCCCTACGGCGACAACGACAGCATGCATTCTTGGAAACATGTGCTCGATGCGTCGGAATACAACATGGGCATGCTCGTCAATTCACTGAAGCTCGGCTGTGATTGTTTGGGTGAAATTTTCTACTTTGACATTCACCAAGTTACTTGGGAGGGCAAGGTTAAGTCGGTTGAAAATGCGATCTGCATGCACGAAGAGGACTACGGCATCCAGTGGAAACATTATGACAGTGAGACACAAACCAGCGAAGTCAGACGCTCTCGGCGACTGGTCATTAGCTCGATCTTTACTATTGGCAACTACGACTACGGCTTCTACTGGTACCTGTATCTTGATGGCACTGTGCAAATGGAGATCAAACTAACGGGCATCGTGGGCGTTAGCGCAGTCATCGAAGCGACACATAACCCTGCTCAGTCGCCGCTGATTGCGCAAGGTCTGGCGTCACCAGTCCATCAACATGTATTTTGTTTCCGGCTCGACTGGGATCTGGATGGGGGCCCGAATTCGCTCTTTGAAAATCAGATTGAAGTATTGCCGTTGAGCGAGACGAATCCAGAGGGCACTCAGTTTCAGGCGGTGTCGAGACATTTAACCGACGAGTCTTCTGCGAAGCGTAACATAGCACCAGAACAAAGCCGTCATTGGAAGGTGGTTAACCCGGAGTCATTGAACGGCCTCGGCAAGCCGGTGTCCTACAAGCTGCTGCCTGCGGCTTCGCCGTCTTTGCTAGCGGGAGAAAATTCAGTGGTGGGCAAGCGCGGCGCCTTTGGTAAACATCACTTATGGGCAACCCCTTACGCTGAGGGAGAATTCAGTGCCGCTGGTGCCCACACAGTGATGCATCGCGGCGGCGGTTTACCGCACTATACGCAGCACAATCGAGACATTTCGAAAGGCGATCTGGTGATGTGGCATACCGTGGCGTTAACCCATGTGCCCAGACCTGAGGATTGGCCGGTTATGCCGGTTGAGTACACGGGGTTTCATCTCATCCCGGTTGGCTTTTTCGATCGCAACCCAACGCTGGATCTGCCGTCGAGTTGCCATACTTAGGTCTGCGTCAAGAGCAGATCTTGTTGGCAGGCAACTGAACTGGCGAGCACTGTGAGGCTCTAGGCAATCTTTGTTTGTGTGTGCAATCTATTGATAATAGGTTCGGTCCCGAAGAATTTGACGATAAGAGAAAGGTTATAAAATGAAAATGTCCATTCGATCCCTCTGTCTTGCTATAAGTCTGTGTCTGCCGCTTGCCGTTTCGGCTGGGCACCATGAAGGTGCTTTGAAGCTTGAAAAAAGACAGGCCGACGCAGTACTGCAGGTAACCTCCGTGATTTTGGGTGATGACGCGACCACAATCACCGCCACAGGTGATATGGGTACATATGGCAAGGTGTATACAACTTACACTTTGCGGATGACAGATCTCACAAGTGGTACAGTGTCAGGCCAAGGGCGGGGTGTGATTAACAACGACATAGCGTTCGGTACGTTTGCTGGATATTACTTCCGTGAAGGGGCGATCATCACGATGCACAATGTGGTTCAACTCAATGACGGCTCACAGAACTTAGATGTGATAATCCTCGATACAGCGAAAAGCCAGATTACGGTCGAAGCCTACGTGTTGAAGTAGAGTGTGTTTGACGAGCCGCCCTGCTGACCCGTAGTTTGGTAAGATGGCGGCAGATACGACGGTTAGTAAATGCCAGCAAAGTCGAGAGTTTAAGTAGCGTTGGCCTAACGCGAGTTGATAAAACGATAAG
The DNA here is from genome assembly GCA_913049565.1 of uncultured Gammaproteobacteria bacterium. The sequence goes on along the minus strand of CAJWZG010000119.1, from coordinate 3,163 downwards.
AAAAAAGTGAGCTGATATGAGTGCGACCTTTCACTTCGCTGTTCCCGCCGGTGATTTGGCTGTAACAGAACAATTTTATGTAGATATCCTTGGATGTAAATCAGGCAACCGTGAACAGGGGCGCTGGGTCGACATAGATTTCTGGGGTAACGAGTTAACGCTTCACCAAAGCACTGAAGCACTGCCTTCAGTGCGGCACGATGTGGATATGGGTAATGTCGCAGTGCCTCACTTTGGTGCCCACCTAAGTGAAGAGGACTTCCAGCAGTTAAAGCAACGGATCGAGGCGTCGAGTCTCGACTATCTTGACGAGCCATATCGCCGTTTCGTTGGAACGCAGTTCGAGCAGGAAACGTTCTTCGTCCAAGACCCCAATGGCAATATCTTGGAGATGAAAACCATGGTGAACCCCGAGGTCTTGTTCGCGGCCCAATGATTGGGTTTGAAAGCCTTTTGCCATGGTCGCCACAGGCAGCGGGATAAATCCCGGTCATGATAAGCGCGGTTTAGGTTAGGTCACTATCCCTTTGTATCGAGAGCGAGAAGAGCATAAGTTAGGAAGGGTGACGGTCTGTTTGTCGTTAGGAGTTGCGATTCATGAAGCTAAAAATAGAAGCCCTAGGTGCCAAAATCATGGATAACAAGGCGCTCTTGGCCCAGTCAAGGGCGAACATAGAGCAGAACCGATTGTTAGTGCTCAGTAATTATGTTGCCGCCATGTCGGGGAATCAGCAGCTCGCTTTGCATAACATGGACGATATTTTTGCCAGCCGTGCGACGATATTAGAGGTGTTCGATTTCGAGGGTGACGAACAGGCCCGTTACGTTGAGGCTGCCAAAGCTCGGTCGGAATTGGATCTGCTTGGTCATACCGCAAATTTGAACAGGCAGAATCTGGCGTTGAATGAAAAAATGATCGATCTGAATCAACAACTCATCGCGATCAACCAAGAAGTCATGCAGCTCAACCAAGATATGCTGGAGTTTAATGAGGAGAATTTGAGCTCAAATTCAGAGCTCATATCCGGAGCGCTGAATCCACAGATCGTAGACGCAGAGACAGTGACAGACTTGATTGCTGAAAATGAAAAGTCAGTTACCGAATTAGAAACTTTAGCTGATGAAAATCGGCAAACTGTGGTCGATCTGTTGAAAAAATCGAAAGAAAACAGAGCGACCGCGTTGAACAATTCCAGTCAAATTGCTGAACGAAAACAACAGCTGTATGACAATCGCGATGACATTGCCGAGATGCGCCAAGCAGTTGGTAAAAAAGTGTCGTATGCTGAGTTAATTGTCGGTGACCTTGAAGAATAGAGCGCTCGCGCTGACCCGCAAGTAACGGTTCGCAACTGGCAGTTAGACCTTGCACACCATATGGCGCGACTCGCGCAGAGGGAAGATGTGCCGTGGTGGCAGCTCCGCAATAGACATTAAAATATGCGATTGGTTGGTGCCAAGCCTGCTTTACACCTCGGGCCTAAGCTAAGGTGCCTTATGCTGGGCACTGGCATAAGATTCGAGCTTCTATGCGCGTCAGAGCAAGCAAATGGGCCAACGTTTCCGGTGGGGCCATATCAACGTCAATGTCACTGACCTTGATCGCTCAATTGTCTTTTATAGGGAATTGGGTTTTGAAATGTTCCGTCCTGACATTCCTTACCTAGGCCTAGAAGCTGCCCAGTCAAGTACGGTATCTCAAGGCGTCGCACAAGCGTTGGCAGTGCCGCAGAATGTTCAAGGTCGAGCTTGCATCATGCAACTCGGTAAAGGCTTGCCAAAGTTAGATCTAACAGAGTTTGCCTCACAAGACCCGCACCTTCCCTTGCAAAATCAAGACCTTGGGCTGGTGCGGCTATGCTTAGTATCTGAGGATTTACAGGCAGATTACCAACAATTAGTGCGGCGAGGTGTCGAATTCCTTGCACCACCCTCCGTGTGTACTGACCGGATGGCTGAGGTTGCGATCTGTAAAGACCCGGATGGCACATTGATCGAGTTGCTACAGGTTCATCTTGATCGGTGGCCGCGTGCGCCGCAGCCTGCCCAGCCAAAGAACAACAGGGATTCCAGCAACATCATTCATCCGTCTCGAAGGTAAACCCGCGATGTGGTGTTTTGCGAAGCCTACTTTCTGCTGTAACCGCTGATCGTCGATCTAAACTCCAGAGGCAATCCAACAGCCTCAAGACTTTCGACTAACTGGGCGGACGGGGTGCCATGTATCGCTATATTCTCAATAACGAAGTGATCGCTGAAATCTCCGAACTCCTTCTCTTGGATGCCGCCGGCGGAGATATTGATGACGTGCTGCAGCGCTGCGTCGGAATCGACATATCTTTCGATCAGGTAAATCTTCTTGTCAGAACCCCGATAAAATTGCCACGCTAGAGTACTGGGTTCATTGCCCTCGACGAGCACATGATAGAGCGCGGAAAAATCATCTATTTGCGAGGTCGTTTTTTCGTTGGCGCTCATTGTGACGACATAGGTAATTTCATTGGGATTAAAACCACTGTCCGCGGCAGCAGCAGAAGCGTTGAAAGCAAAAAAGAACAGCGCTGCGAATATAAATTTCATAAAACCTCTCTTTTTTAGACACGGTGCCAAGCGTACAACACCCTCAAATTGACGGAAGCGTTTTTTCGCCGCTCACTCCGTACAAGAAAAGACAATATCAGTTTGAGGGAAATTACCGATGAAAAAGGGCCCCGCGGCATCTTCAAACGCAAGAACGCGAATATTTTTGTGTTGCTTTTGACAGTAAACGTAAGCGTACCAACGTGCCTCGGACCGAAGCACACTTAATCGGGTGCTTGGCGAAGCCCCTTGGTGGGTCAGGCGAATATTTTGATCTGGCAAAGGCCCAGGGCCAGCGGAGCCAGCGCAACCGTTAAGCAGTACAAGCACGAGAATTGAAGCAAGACATTGGCAGAGGTTCTCGAACGTTTTCATTGGTTGCTTGTCTTCAATCGAATCCGTTGGCATCAAGGTTAGCAGTCGCCTCCGCGTCGCCCTACGTCTAAGCATCATGTCAACGTGAGTAATTTCAGGGGCTTGCGAAGACTTTTAAAGTGAAAGTGGTACCCGGGGCCGGACTCGAACCGGCACAGTGTTTCCACCGGGGGATTTTGAATCCCCTGCGTCTACCAATTTCGCCACC
>CAJWZG010000118.1 GCA_913049565.1 uncultured Gammaproteobacteria bacterium | reverse complement strand
TCGTTTAACAGCGATGACTACGATCAACTGAGCCCCGTTGGCAAACAGCAATCTGAAGCTTTGGGTGCCGCGTTACAGCAACGCGGCATCCGCTTTGATGCCGTCTATGCCGGCTCCATGAAACGCCATGCGCAGACCGCCTCAGGCTGTCTCAAGGCCATGGGCTGCACTATCACCCCCACTGTCCTTGCAGGCTTCAACGAATACGATCACGAAGAGGTTCTGCAGCGGCACCGGCCCGAGTTCGGCAACAAACTGCAACTGGCGCAATACCTGTCGCAGCACCCCAATCCGCGGAAAGCCTTTCAGACCGAGTTTGAACTGGCGCTGCATCGCTGGCGGGCGGGGGATTACGATCATGAATACAATGAAACCTGGGAGCACTTCAACCAGCGTTGCAGCGCTGCCCTGAATCACGTACGCGATCACAGCGGCGATGCAAAATCCATTGCCGTGTTTTCCTCCGGCGGCCCCATCGCCATCGCCACCGGACACTGTCTGGATCTGAACGACGAGCACGTTGCCGAACTGAGCTGGTCAATCATGAACGCATCGGTGACCTGCCTGCTGTTCAACCGGGATAAAATCACGCTGCGTTACTTCAATGACTTTTCCCATTTTGATTATGGTGAGGACAAATCACTGCTCACCCATCGCTAAATTATTACGCCATGAGAAAATCCGCTGAGACGAATGGTTCACTATCAGCAGATCATAATAATGGCACCAAGCTCACCCACTATTGAGAAGAGGCCCAACCCATGGACATGAAAAACCCTTTTGACCTCAGTGGTCGCATTGCCCTGGTGACCGGCGCGTCCCGCGGCATCGGCGAAAGCATCGCAAAATTGCTGGCAAGCCAGGGTGCCCACGTAATCATATCCAGCCGCAAAATCGATGACTGCCAACGGGTAGCGGACGACATTAAAAACGATGGCGGCAGCGCCGAAGCCTGCGCCTGCCACATCGGGGATATGGAGCAAATCAGCAGTATCTTTGCCCACATCAAAAATACCCACGGCAAACTCAACATACTGGTCAACAACGCTGGTATTGCCAGCCGGGGTCAGAGTGTCGAGCAAACGGATCCGGCAGAACTGCAGCGGGTGGTAGCCACTCATGCTTTTGGGCCACACTACCTGAGCAAACTGGTTCTGCCGAAAATGCGCGAGTTGGATCGAGGTGACATCGTCATGATCTCCAGTGTGGCAACTCGTTCGCTTAGTGGCTTCGGGGCGCCCTACAACATGGGTAAAACTGCGATGGAAGCGCTGGCGTATACCCTGGCGAAAGAAGAACGGCCGAACGGTATTCGGGTCAACATTGTCGCTCCGGGCTTGGTCGATACCGATATGGGCCAGCGCTTGATGAATGCGCTGCAGGGCGTTGAGGACATTCGTACGTTAGACGAGAGCATGCCATGGGGCCGGGTTTGCCAGCCTGATGATGTGGCCAACGTCGTAAAATTTCTGGTCAGTGATGCGAACTCGTATCTGACTGGCGAGCGACTTTACTGCGATGGTGGTGGGCAGGATATCTCCCGCCGGTAAGCGTCAGTGTGGGGCCTTCGCTCAAGCTAGGGCTTCAATATGCGCGGCAGCCGATGTCGCCAGCGCATCGAGATCGTACCCGCCCTCTAAGCTGGAAACGATACGACCCTGAGCATACTGATTTGCCACGGCGACGATAAACTGGGTTACCCATCGGTAGTCGTCTTCAATCAATCGCAAGTCGGCTAACGGGTCGTCGATGTGGGCGTCAAAGCCAGCGGAGACAAAAATGATGTCCGGCTCGTGGGATTCCAAGGCGGGTAGCCATTGCCGTTCAATCGCTTTACGGAAAATCGCGCCGTCACTGCCTGCTTTGAGCGGTGTGTTAACGATGTTCGGCAATTCCAAGTCGTCTAGCCGGTTAGGGTAGTGGGGCGATTGGAAGCTAGAACACACCAGAATCTCTGGGTGGTGGCGACAGATGTCCACGGTACCGTTGCCGTGATGTACGTCAAAATCCAAAATCGCCACCTTCTCAACTGCCGCGTGGTCTAGGGCTGCAATCGCCGCGATCGCCACGCTATTCAGCAAACAAAAACCCATAGCGCTATCGCGTTCAGCATGATGTCCGGGCGGTCTGACGGCGCAAAACACGCGTTGTTCATGGCTGTTGAGTACGGTGTCCATGCCGGAAAATACAGCGCCTGCAGCGAGGGTTGCCGCGGTGATGCTGCCTTCGCTAATCCATGTATCGGGGTCTAGCGGTAGAATGCCATCCGTCGGCTGTGAGGCGTAAAGAAAGTCGACATGGGATTGGCTGTGGGCTGCCACAATTCGATCCGCGGGCACAGGTTGCGGCTTTACAACCTCAAAATCTTGGGTAAAACCGATGCGAGTTAAGTGGTTCATCAGATGACTCAACCGTTCGGGTCGCTCGGGATGCCCTTCCATGACTTGGTGATTGAGGTATTCGAGGTGGGTATAAATTCGCATAGTGCGCGCCTTTAACTGTTAGCAACTAGGCTACCTCAAACAACGCATTAGTTGGCTGCGTCGGAGTATTATTCTGGGCGACAGCGTGGGAGTAAGTCAGTGTACACAGTGGTGCTTTTTTTGCGTACGGCAGTGGCCGCCTGTTCGGGGTTGCTTGTCTGGGTGCTGGTTCAAGGCGGGTTTGGCAGCGCTGAGACAGCCCTTGGGTCCATTCTGCCCGCGTGGATTTCGGGTCTTGCGGGTGGCGTCGTGGCGTCGCTGTTTTCGCCGCGCCAGGGTATTTCTATCGCGTTTACCACCGGCGTCATCATGGCAGCGCTGTTTCTCGCGTTCCGTCACGTGTATCTCGGTCTGCCGCTTGGCTCCAATACGTTTGTAACTCTGTGGCCCATGTGGTTTCCGGTTGCTTACTACCTCGGGGCTTTTGGCTATCTCACAGTGCTACAGCGTTTTTATCAGAAGTAGCAGCGGTTTAATCAAAAGTAATAAGAGTTTTTGAGCAGGATTATGGAAAACATTTTGGAATATCTGCGGCCTGGCCAGCGAGTTTATGTCGCTGGCAGCAGTAACGAACCTACTGGCCTACTCAACCAACTGGCTCAGAGCGATTTGCCGAACGATCTGGAGTTTATCCAGTTCCCCTTGCCCGGCCTCAATCAAACCGACTTCACGCAATTCAACAACAGTGCCACGGTCACCACTTTCTTTATGTCGGCCGCTTTGGCCAAGGGTGACATCTCTCGGGTGAATTACTTGCCTATGCAAATGCGGGCTACCTATGACTACCTGAGCCGCAATATAGATGTCTATCTGCTGCAGGTCGCCTTGGATCAAGACGGCAATCTTCGTGTCGGACCCAATGTGGATTTCCACGATAGCGTGCTGGCGCAAGCCCCCATTGTGATCGCCCAACTGAACCGGCAAATGCTCGCGCCGGCAGGGGGCATGCTGATGAATCCAGCGCTGATCGATGTGCTGGTTGAAAGCGATATCAGCGCGCCTGCTTTGGCGCCAGCAACCATCGATGATGCGGCTCAAGAGATTGGTTGGTTGGTAACAGATCTTATTCGTGATGGCGATTGCTTGCAGACGGGTATCGGCGCCATCCCTGCGGCGATTCTGAATCAGCTGTCGGATAAAAACGACTTGGGTATGCACGGGGGCTTGATTGACGAGGGCGGTATGCGTTTGATCCAGCAAGGCAACCTGACCGGCGTGCGTAAAGCCATCGACACCGGCAAGCATGTGACGGGCATGGCGCTGGGTAGTGATTTGCTGATGCAGTGGCTGGGCTCCCAGCGCGACGTGGTGTTTCGCGGTGCAAGTCATACCCACGAAGTCAGTGTGATTCGTCAGCTCAGCGGTTTTGTCTCGGTTAACTCTGCTGTTGAGGTGGATCTTTTTGGTCAGGTGAATGCTGAGATGGCGGGAGGGCGGCAATTGTCGGGAACGGGAGGCAGCGTCGACTTTATGCGTGCAGCCAAGGCGTCACAGGGCGGACGCTCTATTGTTGCCATGAATGCCACCGCTCGCGGTGGCAGAGTGTCTCGCATCGTCCCGAAGGTTGAGATCGTCACGGCATTGCGCACCGATGTGGATACGGTGGTAACCGAGTTCGGTGTCGCGCAAATCAAAGATCTGCCTAACCGAGCCCGAGCTGAAGCGCTGATCGAAATTGCCGCCCCCCAGTTTCGTGACCAGTTGAAAGAGAGGCTTTAGCTTATGATTGTTCTCGATCCGGATGAGCAAGGTGAACGAGAAAGAAAGCGTACTCCTCTGCCAACTCTTGAAGGGCGGTAAAACGCCCGGATTGCCCGCCATGGCCCGCCCCCATATTGGTTTTGAGCAGCAAGATATTGTCATCGGTTTTTGTATAGCGCAGCTTGGCCACCCACTTGGCCGGTTCCCAATAAGTCACTCTTGGGTCATTCAATCCCGCCGTGACGAGCATCGCCGGATAAGCCTGTGCGCTTACCTGATCCACCGGCGAATAGCCGCGTATATGGTGGAATGCAGCTTCATCCTCTATGGGGTTACCCCACTCGGGCCATTCCATGGGCGTGAGCGGTAGGTCCGGATTGAGCATGGTTGTCAGCACATCAACAAAGGGTACATGGGCGGCTACCGCGCCGAATAACTCGGGTGCTTGATTGATTACGGCACCCATCAACTCGCCGCCCGCGCTGCCGCCGCCGATGGCAATGCGGCCGGTCTGTGTGTATTGGGTGTCAATCAGATGCTTTGCGCAATCGACAAAATCGTTGAATGTGTTCGTGCGTTGGGCGAGTTTACCCGATGTATACCAGTGATAGCCTAAGTCGTCGCCGCCGCGGATATGGGCGATCGCAAACGAAAAACCTCGCTGCAGCAGCGAAATAATGTTGCTGGAGAAACTTGGTGGAATAGCGTGGCCGTATGCCCCATAGCCATACAAGTAAACCGGTGCGCTGCCATCCACGGGTGTGTCTCTATGTCTCACCAAACTCATCGGCACCGAGACGCCGTCCCGAGCCATCACTTGAAGCCGTTCGCTGACGTAGTCTGAGGCTTCGTAGCCGCCGGGAACCTCCTGCACTTTCAAGCGACTTAATGACTTGGTTTGCCAGTGGTAATCAAACACCGTGTGCGGCGTCACCATCGAGGTGTAGGCGAGCCGCAGGGTATTGGTTTGATAGTTCGGGTTTGTGCCTAAATCCAAGCTGTAGGCCGGTTCGGGAAACTCGATCAGGTGGGTTCCGCTGTCATCGACGATCTGGATTTGATCCAAACCATCGATGCGTAGACACACCACTAAGGCATCGGCAAACGCGACATGTCCCATCAGATAGCGGCTGGCGTCGCCGGGTACCAGTGTCTGCCATGCGGCTTCTTCAGGGCTTGTGATGTCGGTCGCAAAGACATCAAAATTTGCATGATTTCGATTGCTGCGAATCATCAGTCTGCCTGAATCGCTGCTATCTCCTTGGTGATCGACATCGTATTCGTGGCCTTCGCGACGCGGGGCGATCAGCGTTTGCGGCCCAAGCAAATTGTCTGTCGCGATGAATCTCACCTCGCTGGTGATATGGTCGCCTGCACTGATGAACATCAACTGCTCTGATTGACTGGTACCCAAACCGACGAAGAACGCATCGTCGTGTTCTTGATACAGCACGGTATCTTTGCTGCTTTGTAGGTCGCGATAGACCGCTCTGTCAGGTCGCCACTGTTCGTTGACCAGGCGATAGGCAAAGCCGCAGCTTGCCGAATTCCACACCACGCTGCCTGCGCAGTTTTCAATGGGGTTGCTCAGTTCTGAACCAGATGCGATGTCGACGACCGTCAGATTGTATCGCTCGCCGCCGTTTGTATCGGTGCTGTAGGCGAGTTTTGCCCCATCTGGGCTAACAGCCATTGCGCCCAAGCGAAAGTACTCGCAGCCTTCCGCCAACACATTTTCATCTAACAGGGTTTGCCACGGGGCGGATTCATCACCGGCAAGCTGTCTTAGCCAAACCCGGTATTGGTCGCCCTCGTTAAAACGCCATTGATAGCGGTAACCGTTTTTTTCATAAGGCACGCTTTCGTCTTGCTTGGGTTTACGGGCTTTTAACTCCTCGAACAGGGTTTGGGTTAATTCTCGGTGTGGCGCATACCACGACTCGAAGTAGTCATTCTCTTTCTCAAGATAGGCCAACACGTCGGCATCAGTAACCTCAGGATAGCCGGGGTCTTGCAACCAATAGTATGGGTCATCCAGATTCACCCCGTGATAACTGTGCTGGTAGGGGCGTCTGGCCGCGATGGGTGGGTTCCCAATGCTCGTACTCGTGGTCATATCAGTGCTCAAAGATGTGTCGGCTCAGTGTGGATGGACGCGACAGAGCATTCACCAGCACCCCGGGGATTGCAACGTACGATACCCGACAGGGCGCTAATTAGCTTCCAAGTCAGGGGCAGGCAAGGGAAGATGATGGCGTTGTCTAAATTTCTGTCGCTGGAGTAGATCAATGGCCCACTTATTACCCCTCGAGAAGCAAGAGCTAGATGAGTTGAAACCCATCTTAGCCATGTCGGAATCCACGATGGGTTTCGTTCCCAATAGCATGCTTACCATGGCACATATGCGTCAGCTGCCCGCGGCGTTTTCCGTGCTGTTTGGCACAGTGATGGGCGGCGACGCGAGAGCGCTGATGGAGAATATGATCAAGGTCACTCCTGAGCAAAATTCGCCTGAGGAGAATTTGCCCGCAGACCTGCTGCAGCTCGTCGCTTACTGTGTCAGCGTGAGTGCTGGCTGTCGTTATTGTCAGGCACATACCGGGCACAACACGCAACGCATGAGTGCGGACCCGGATGCCCAAGCGGACAAACGCGCACAAGTGCTCGCCTACGAAAAAGCCGAGTGCTTCAGTGAGGCCGAGCGTGCGGCAATTGCCTTGGCGCTGGCTGCCGGCGAGGTGCCTAATGGCGCATCTCAGCAGCACTTTGATGCTTTAGCCGAACATTTTTCCCAGCGTCAGGTGGTGCAAATTGCTGCCGTGATTTCCGCCTTCGGTTTTTTGAACCGTTGGAATGACACGATGGCTACAGCGCTAGAGGATCAGCCGACGACATTTGCCCAGCGTGAGTTATCGCCGAATGGCTGGCAGTTGGGTAAGCACGGCTAATCAATATGTGCGGCAGATTGAATATACAGGCGACCGAGCTGCTACGACTGTTGCGGTCGATTACCCTGGAGATGTATCCCGGTGAAGACAACTACAACGCAGCCCCGACTGAGAGCCTGCCGGTTATTCGGGTTTGTGCGGACGGCGGCCTGGAGTGCTTGCCCATGCGGTGGTGGTTGACCCCGAGTTGGTCACAAGGCCCCTCCACTGAATACAGTATGTTCAACGCCAAGGTGGAAACAGCGGCCAAAAGACCCGCCTTTCGCGGCCCGTTTGCTAACAGGCGCTGTGTTTTACCTGTATCGGGATTCTATGAGTGGCATCGCAGTGCAGGCCGCAAACAACCGTTTTTGATCAACGACCAAGCGGCTGAAGGGTTGCTGTTGGCGGGTTGCTGGGATGTCTGGCATCCCAAGGGTGACGCGGGGGATGCCGCGCAGTTGTTCAGCTTCACACTGCTGACCTCACCAGCGCACCCGAATATGTACCCGCTGCATCATCGCCAGCCAATATTTTTGACCCGCGATCAGGCGCTGCAATGGCTGGATCTTGCGAATGACACGGAATCGCTGGCCCGAAATCTTGCATCCGAACTGCCGGTGTCTCTGCTTGCCACCCCGGTGAGCAGTGAGGTGAATAATGCGCGTAATAAGTCCAGTCGGTGTGTAACCCCGATGGGAGACTCCTACGCGATCAGTACCGACGTTTTCTTTGACGCGGCAGTTATCGGTACTATCAAAAAAGCGTCATCGGGCGAGCAGGAGAGTTTCATTGTTGATACGTAAAGGGCTTTGGTCAGCCAAAGGAAGTGTGGTCTTTGAAGGCAGTTCTTTAGGGGTTCCGACAGAAGTCGATTTAGAAATTGCCGAGGATCAAGACGGTCTTACCTTAACGGGCACCGTCGCAGGAGCAGGCAAGGGTGACTTGTCTATTCGCATCGGTGCTGATGATGTGGGTACGTATGTTGTGGATGCAAGAGTGGGCGAATTTGCCCTAGATGGAGTTGCTAAACTCGAAAGCGAGCCGAATGTCTGCTTACTCTGGAACCAAGGGCAAACCCAATCCGCGACGGCCAGCCTATTTGTGGTAGATACCGGTATCGGTTGTCGTGGCTTTCTTCGCGAGGGCGGGAAAACGGTTACTTGGGAAATTTTGTTTCGCCCGACCCAGCAAGTAGTATCAGGCGATAATGTGGTTTCACTGACGCGTCGCCGTTAAGGCGTATCGCGCTCAGGATTTGCGCGTAAGGTAGGGTGCGACTAACTGAGCACTTTGTTGCGCCAGAACGTCTTTGAGGGCGCCCACCTTGGCCTCGGCGAAAATCAACCGCTCGCCTGCGCTGTTGGCAATGCAATAAAGCGTATGTGCCATCAATTGAATATCAACG
>CAJWZG010000117.1 GCA_913049565.1 uncultured Gammaproteobacteria bacterium | reverse complement strand
GAGCAACCACAACACTGAAATAAAGCCGAAAAACGTCATCAAAAACCCGCCTAGGGAACCGAAGTACTTCCCACTATGGATCGGCAGAAGCAGATTTCTGAAGCCGTCACCCCGCTCAGTTTTCCCCGCCGCATAGACGCCCTTCACATCGCCGGTAAAACCGCCTACGACCACATCCTGACGGAATAAACGCGGATCAAAAAAAGCGAACCAATAATTGGGTGAATGAGAACCCGCATACGAATAGGCACTCAAATAGTAGTCAGCTGACAGCGTTGCCCGAGCAATGTCGAAAGCCGCATCCGGGTCAATCAGGGTATGACTGTGAGCAGTCAAAGTGGATACAGCTCCTGATTTCATCGTATTGGCAAATACCGATAAGTTGTCCTCGCGGTCACCCCAATATACGGCGCTCATGACGATACCGCTCGTCGAGGTCACCACCAGAAAGAGTGATGCCAGCACACCCAAGGTACGGTGACAACGATTGATGAGCGGAAGTTGTCGGGCCGTTTTTCGTGTCTGGACGTAGAGGTAACAACCGGAAAGCGACATAAAAACCGTCGCCAGACCCAACACGAAAACCACATAAAACCCCGTCTTACCAAATACTACCCAACGATGCAGCACCGTCATCGCCCCAATCCAACCCGATTCAACCAAGGGATGCTCACCGTTAATCCGCCGCCGATACTGATCGAAGTCCACCATGGTCTTGGACTCATGGAGATTATCGGGGTTTCTGCCCCCCATAAGGATGTAGGCCGTATCTGCTCTGCCGGGTGGCGGGACCATCACATGGGCAATATTGAAATCAGGTGCCAGAGTACGCATCGTTGATTGAATCTGCGTTGGCGTTGCAGGCCTACCGCTGACCTGTACCTGATATTTCTCTGGGTAGAACCACTGCATCAGCAATCGGCTCTCGGCGGCGATGCTTCCAGACATGATCTGGAAAACGACAAATATGCCCATGATAAATGCCAACCACCTGTGCACAACTTTGACAGTTCTGACATTCATTTGTTGTCATTTCCTCTGCTTATTTGAATGCATCAATCTGCAACCAAAGTTCCGATTTTTGCCGGCGAATGTTCGCGAACCGACAAAGAAAAAAGGCAGCCTATAGGCTGCCTTTTCATTCTTACACGAAGGCGTTTTATCACGACACCTCTGTAGATATCTCCATCTCAGAAATCCCAGCGAAGCCGAAACCCGAACTCCCGCTCATCGCGCAGGTGAATATGCACACTCTCTACCGCAAAGTTATAGGCGAAGGTGTTATCACGCACATACTTACTCGTATCAGCGATGTTGTTTCCGCCGGTAGGTGCATCTTCATCAGTGAGATTGGAAACATACGCTTCCAGGCTAATCCCATTGCTCATTCGGACACCTGCCCGGATATTAATCTCAGTGGCATCTGGAATCTCAGTCAGATTGGTGACCTCGTCATAATAAGAACCTGTATAAAAAAGCTCGCCTCTGGCATAAGCACCACCGATTGGCGTGTCAAAATCGTAGGTTGCAATCAACGAACCAATCCACTCGGGATATCGCGCTGCCTGCTGGCCTACACAAGATAAACCGGGCCCATATACGTCATTGAAATCTCCGCAGTCACCGCCCTCGGGGAAACCCGCTATTTCCGCTTTGGTGTAGCCCAATGCAGCTTGGAGCGACAAATTATCCAAAATCCGGTAATTCATATCAATCTCGAAGCCATCGATATCACTCGAAGTCCCGTTGCCACTAAAGGAAACTGTACAGGTCTCGGTATTGGGGATACCGTCGCCATCAGTATCACCGGAGCAGGTGACGTCAGCCGGGATCACGCCAAAGCCTGAGTAGACCTGATCGGATCTTTCCATGTGGAAGAGCGCGAGGTTCATGGCCAATCGCCCGTCGTCAGAGGAGTACTTCCAACCCGCCTCAAAATTCTTGAGTGTCTCTTCCGAAAACGTCTCACCGATCCCGGGAGTATCAGCGTTGAAGACCGCAATTTGCTCAGGCGTCGTCAGCTTGGACGCAACCTCAGGATTGAAGCCACCCGGTAAAGTTCCCTCACTGTAGTTCACATAAAACATGTGGTTGTCATTCAGTTCGTACTTCAGAACCACACGGGGCAGAGTCGACGAGAATTCAGCAGGCGAGAGATTTTTCCCGGCCGCTGCATTCACGCTAGGATCATTGACTTCGTCTTCTTGCCGCCTGACCTCAGCAATTAGCGTAAGGCTGTCGGTGATCCTGAAGTCTACCGACGCAAAGACACCAGACGTATCTGCCTCAATAAGAGAGAATGCAGTGGTGGGATTCCGTATATCTGCGAACCAGTATCCCGGTGTGCCACCAAACATGTCTCCAAAATACTGATCGTAGAATCCACCGTGAGCCTTTGAGGACATCTCGACCTGAGTAGCGCCGATCGACCAGTCAAAGCGATCGGTGGTGCCCGATAACCGGACCTCAAACGTCTCGTCCTCTGTCACTCTTGCATTGTAGACGTGGAATCCAAAACCACCTGCCGCATCGAAATCGTGAAATAGAGCATAATCGTCCTCATTCTTGCCGTAGGCCAGATTGAGATTCAGGGAATCAGAGAGATCCCACGAGACTATCGCACCAAACCGCTCACCATCGCCCGCTTTACCAAAGCCATCATGTGACAGATCGTCGAAGGAATGGTCGCCAATCGGCGCAAAACCCGGGCCGCCCGCTGCGCCCGCCCAGTTGCCGTTGGCGTCTCGCAACTGACCGGTGGCTTTAGTGAATACATCGGCAGAAGAAGAAGCACCGATACTGTCCGGGATATTTACTTTGCCCTGATACGCGGACTCTAACCCGTTCACGAAGAAGCAGCTAAAGCTGTTGATCGCCGGGGTAGGTTCGGCACAAAAATTGTGCTCTGCCAAGCCGCCCACAACCGCGTAAGCACCGGGGCCATCATCATCCTCATAGGAGGACGCTCTCAACATGATATTCAGATTATCGGTGGGATTGAAGTCAAGCATAATGCCGTAGGCGAGTGTCTCCTCATCACCAAGCCGCTGACCCTCTACGAAAGCGTTGTCGTAATGGCCTTCCTTGTCCGTATAGCTAAATGTGGCTCTCACGCCGAGGTTGCTCGTAATAGGGCCCTCAATGTATCCAGTTGTAGAGGACTTACTCTTGGCACCGTAGTCCAGCTCTATACCGCCTTTAAATTCATCGCCAGGTTTACGCGTAATAATATTGATGGCACCTGAGTAGGTATTTCGACCAAAAAGTGCAGACTGAGGACCTTTAACCACCTCAATGCGTTCTACCTGCGTTATCGGCAGACTGTGCAGGCCCGACGTCACAATTAGCCCGTCTACGAACACTGAACTGGTCCGTTGGAGCGGGCTGGTGGCGTCAAAGGTGACGCCCCGAAACCTTGGCATCAGAACGGTTCTGGCATTTTCGTTATTCATCGACTCGATAAATAGGCCAGGTGCCGTTTTCTGTACGTCAACAATATTCTTAAAGGCCCCCGCCTGAATGTCGGCGGCAGTAATAGCGGTAATCGCTATGGGCGTCTCAGAAAGCGACTCTTCCCGCTTTCTCGCCGTCACCATGACCTCTTCAAGCGCCATTTCGTCGTCTTGCGACCAGGCCGCCGGCATTTGGATCGTCGCCGCAATAGACATCGCCACGGCGAAAGTGAGTGGATTCTTCGTGAATTTAAGCATGGATCAGGCTCCCTTTTTGGTCTCGAGGACTCTATCGAATACCCCAATAGGCTTTTAATTATATCTTTATGCCTTTTGATAGCGTTTGTCAGAGAAAATGTCAAGTCAAGAAGCGGTTAGCGCGCCTAAATACCTGCGTTTACCCCTTTTTAGCCTGCGTTAGTGGTGGCCCAGAACTTTTTGGGCAGCGATAACCACGCAAATTGCACTGGTCAGCGATTAAAATGGTAAGTGAGCTTTTGCTGACCGCAATTTCTCAAGTGAGTGACCGGCGTCACTTCATGGTGAGTCGCACGATTTAGTTGTGGTTGTGCCTGAGTCCGAGCCATGGACACTGACGCCAACAAATATCTTGGGGGGGAATACCCTGTCTACCAGCGGATGGGTAAAGCCCAAGCGGTGTCTATCATGCCGCCTCGCTAGCGGCTTCGGAGGTGGTGTCCCAGGCATGGGGCCACCGTGCTTCCAGCGCGGCAAGGTGTTTAAATAACGCTCTGATTCGCGCCGATTTACGAAGGTCTTTATGGTGCAGCAACCAGGTGTTTCCCCAATAACAGGAAGGCACGCCGGGGAGCAAAACGAGATCTCGGTGCTGTCGTGCAAGAAAGCAGGGTAAGGCAGCTACACCTAATTTATTCGTCACTGCCACGGTTCGCGGCGTAATACCGTCAATTAAGTGTCGCGTTTTCAAATCCAAAGCCTCGGGTTTTGGTAGGTCACCCAAAGACAGCGCGCGGCCGGAGCCCTGAATTACCGTGAGCTCGCGAAGCCCACGATGCGCCTCCCCCAATAACTCCCGATGGACGTAATACCCCATGGAAATACGACCCAACTTGATACCCACAATGTCCTTGGGCGGCCGCTTGTGCTTGGGTATGCCGCGCACCGCAATGTCGGCTTCTCGGCGCGCCAAATCCACAGGATGATCACTCACAGTGATATCCAACTCTATATTGGGATACAGCAAACCAAATTCTGCCACCGACTCAGAAAGATACGTCACCGGCACCGCGGGAAGAGACAGTTTAATACGTCCCGTAAGCTCTGCGTCTCTGCCACTGACCTGACGCTCTGCTTCGGTCAGTATTTCTTCCACCTGCCGGGCGGCCGGTAAAAGCTGCTCCGCTAATACCGTCTCGCGAAAGCCATCAGGAGTCCTGTCAAAAAGGCGTCCGCCAATGCCCTCCTCGAGGGACTCCAGACGTCTCATCACGGTGGTATTGCTCACAGCCAGTAACGCAGCTGCTTTGCGGGTTGAACCCGCACGCGACAGCGCCAGCAGCACCTTCAGATCGTCCCAATCCATATACCTTAGTCTCCGAGACTTGAAAGGCCTGACAGATGAGGGCGCGCTCTTCATAGATGCCGCTAACAGACACCTCCGTCAGGAGGCTATCGCGTTGCCCTCTTTGTTTTTCAATACCACACGCTGCTCTGCTTCAGCATCCCCAACGCATTGCAAAGTCACGGGATCGCCATCCTCGGGCGTGACTTTCAGCTTAAGTGTCAAAATCCCCTTATAAGACTTGGTGCCATACATTCTGACCCGAGTCCCTTCCCCGTAAAGCTCTTTTAAAGCACCTTTGCACAGTGCCAATTGCTCACCCGTATCGGCAGCAAATGAGCTTGTGCTGACGGTGATTGCCGCCGCCATCAACAACAAATTACCCGTGTACTTTCTGATTAACCTCATCAAGGACCTCCACATAAGTTAAGGCAAGTTATAGTTGCTCAACTATACGGGTATCCATTCCGCAACGATTGTAACAAAAATAATGTGTGATCGGGTCGATTATGCAACACCCGTTATTGCAGAGAAAAGCATTGCGTTTCGGAATAGCCGGACCTGGGTTGTTGTTCTCAAATGAATCAAGGAGGATGTCGCAAAAGCTGTGGAGCCTCGCTATGCAGATACGCCCGAAGAACTTTTCCAGGCTCAGCTGCCTTAGCATCGTGGCAACACTTTTGAT
The DNA here is from genome assembly GCA_913049565.1 of uncultured Gammaproteobacteria bacterium. The sequence goes on along the minus strand of CAJWZG010000117.1, from coordinate 2,880 downwards.
GTCCTGCGGCGGCGGTTCCAGTTCGAGCCCAACACCATCCGCCGACAATGATGGTTCGGCCCAGGCGCCTGATCCAACACCTGACTTCAACGAAGTCGATTCCGCTTTCCAAACCTTCATCGACGAGAGCGAAGTGTTCGATGGCATCAGCTATGTGATTGTCGATGCGCAACAGACGCTCCACACAGCAACCTTCGGCGATCACACAGTCGACACCGTCGTCTTACTGGCCTCCACCAGTAAGGTTCCTGCCGTCATGACATTACTCGCACTAGAGGAAGACTCCGACTCCACTTTCGATATGGACCAGTCCATCGGTGAGGTGCTCCCTTTCGAGGGGATCTATGCCGACCGGACTCCTACCCAATTGGTGAGCAATACCTCGGGCATTCCAGGTCTTCGGCAGCTTGCGCTCTATGGACCACATCTATGCCAGTTCACTTTTAATACATCGGTAACGTTCGAGAGCTGCGGCGAGGTCTTACTGAGCGTGCCATTGCCTGACAGCCATGATGCGGGTTCGATATTTGATTATGGCGGCAGTCAGTGGCAACTGGCGGGAGTCACCGCTGCCATCTCGGCAAATGCCACCTGGAATCAACTGGTCGACCAGTATCTCGGCACACCTTGCCAATTGGAGGTTTTTACCTTTGGCAATATGTGGGAGGACTTAACGCTGTGGGATGGCAGCGCTGCCAGCTTGCTCGGACAGTCCAACCCCAATATTGAAGGTGGCGCCATCACCAACCTTGCCGACTACGCAAAGCTACTTCAGGTGCACTTGAATGGTGGCTTCTGTGGCGAAAGCCGCGTGCTGAGTGAGACCGCGCTGAGCAAGATGCGAGAGGATCGCGGAGGCGTTGTCGAGAAAGACCCTACGCCCTACGGGATGGGGTGGTGGATCAGCAACGATAATCCTAGCGTCTACGACGACCCCGGAGCCTTTGGCTCAGTCAGCTTTGTCGACACCGAACGGGGTTTTGCGGGCTATGTTGCTATCGATGACTACAGGCGCCTAGATGCTGACGCACCCGTCAGGCTGGTTCGCCGCGAAATTATTCCCCTCCTGCAAGCGGCTTTTGACGCGATTGAGGAATAAACGGAACATCGGCGAGGCAACAATGCCGAGAAGAGAGATAAGCAACTGACGATATGACGTCTCAAGAACAGCACATGATGCGGAGCAACGTGGATCTGTCTTTGTTTGATACTCTGAGTGTCGACATCAAGCCTCTTCAAGGCGACAACCAGCAGGTGACAAATCTGAACTACTTTTATCCCTGCACTTCGGGTGACTTCCTGCGGAATAGAATGGAGGCAGGATGGCAATCCATCTCCGTCTCTCTGGATCAATTGAAGGCACAGAAATTAATCATAAGAAATGTCCACACAGGACTGGTCATTTGACCAACGCGACATAAAAACCATCGCTTCAGACTCGATAATATTCGTTTCTCTAAAACGCCCTAATATCGCAGGCGGCCGCCTTATACCGACAAAAGGAATGTTACTGGGCCATCGTTGACGAGTGCGACCTGCATGTCGGCGCCAAATTGACCGACCTCGACATGAAGATTATCCATCGCCAGTGCTTTTGCAAGATCCTCGCACAATCGCGAGGCGTGCTCGGCCGGTGCAGCAGATGAAAAGCTAGGGCGGTTGCCGGTCGTCGTATCGGCCGCCAGAGTAAACTGCGAAACCAGTAAAATGGCGCCGCCGGCCTGCTGCACATTGAGATTCATCTTTCCTGCATCATCCGAAAAGATCCGGTAACTCACTATACGTTTTGCCATGCGTACCACCGACTGATCGGTATCACCGGGCTCTACCCCCGCAAAGACCAGCAGCCCGCGCTGAATTTCTCCAACAATTCCGTGATCTACCGTTACGGAGGCCTGCGCCACTCTCTGCAATAGACACTTCATAAACGGAGGAACTTCATCGCATGCTATCCACGGATATCACTCAGCATGAGGGGCAAACAAACCGTGACGCGACTGGATGTGGCCTAGGAGAGCTGCGCAAGCATCCGTCAGCATATCAAAGACGTGCTCAAAGCCTGCATCGCCCCCATAGTAGGGATCAGGCACCTCACTCCCCCAACCCGCCGTCCACTCGAGCATGAGTGACAACCGATGCTCTTCTCCTTGGGGACAAGAAGCCTTGAGCAAGTGCAGGTTGTCGCCATCCATTGCCAGAATGTAATCAAAATGCGTGAAATCCGCTGCACTGGTCTGACGGGCACGTAGGTCGCCCATCTCAATGCCGCGCTGACGGGCGGTTGTAGTGGCTCTGGAGTCGGCTGGATTGCCTATGTGATAGCCATGCGTGCCCGCGGAGTCGATCTCAAATTGGTCTGCCAGGCGCGCCTCCAACACCTGCTGCCGAAACACCGCATGGGCCGTCGGCGAGCGACAGATATTGCCCATACAGACAAACAGAACCCTGACTGTCATGACGCCTGCGGGGACTCAAAGGTCAGTTGTTGTGATAGCGCCTCTTGCAGGGCGAAGAGGCGTTCGCGAAGCGTATCAGGATCATATGGCTCAGCCACACCCACCCCCCAAACTGGGTGAGGCCAGGCAGCGTCCGCTCGAAACCGAGCAATGTGGTGAATGTGCAGCTGCAATACCTGATTTCCCAGTGCAGCAATATTGAGTTTTTGCGCATTAAAAAAGGATTTCATCATTTTTCCAACGACCATGGACTCTTGCCAAAGGACGCTCTGGTCATGATCAGGGAGATCGAAGGGCTCCGTGATTTCACGCCGCTCTGGAACCAATATCAACCAAGGGAAACGGCTATCATTCATCAACAGAATTCGATTGAGTGGCGTCTTTCCTATAAGAACGGTATCAGCCTCAAGCTGGGGGGCCAGTT
>CAJWZG010000116.1 GCA_913049565.1 uncultured Gammaproteobacteria bacterium | reverse complement strand
CTTAACCTTGTAATGACAGACACAGCCTCGAACATCGTGATCCAGAATACCCAAAAATGGTTTGGCGTTGGCCTTGTCACCATGGTCATCAGCGGCATTTTCATGAGTTCGGCGGTGTCGCTGAAACTCTACTACAACGAAATGTTCTGGGCCAAAATGGCCGCCTTGGCTGTTGGCATTGTGTTTTTTTACTTCGTCAGACGCCCGTTGTTGAGCGGTCCCCATGAAGCAATCAACCCCCGCGTAATGAAACTGATGGCCATTACGTCCATCGCGATTTGGTTCACTGTCGCAGCCTCCGGGCGCTGGATTGGATTTTCATAAATGACTGCCGAAACTCAGACAACTAAAGACACCGATCAGACATTGTCAGGGGATAATAAACGCCTGCAGAACATTGCCCTGATTTTTTGCGCGCTGGTGCTCGCGTCGTTGGTTTGGTTCTGGAGCGAACAAATTGCCGACGTTATCGAAATGCTGGAACTCGCCTACGGAGATGGTTCCTAAAGCCAAAAAAAAGAAAACAGGGGGTTAACATGGCAAACGCCATTGTAGAGATACGCGACTATACCTTTGAGTCAGCCACATTTGAGGCCTACAAACAGTGGGCGGAGGAATTGGCAGTGCCCTGGCTAAAGGCAAACTTAGACGTCATCGATTTCTGGATCGATTGCGGTATAGCAGCTGAGGTAAGCGGGTCTAACCCGCAGGTTTCGTCTAACGGACAGCCCAATGTTACTTGGATTATTCGGTGGGACAGCATTGAAGATCGGCAGGCGCGCTTTGCCACCACTATGTCGTCACCGGATTGGAAAGCCATTTGGGCCAAGCATCCGAATGAAAAAGGCTATCTCCAGATGAATGCTCGTTTTCTTAAGGCCTCTGCTTGATCTGATGCGCCGATGAAAATACTCGTTACCGGTGGTGCTGGCTTTATCGGCAGCAGTGTTGTTCGTCAGGCTTTGCTGGACCCAGAGCTGAGTGTGATCAACGTCGACAAATTGACCTACGCGGGCAACCTTGCCTCGCTGCCCGGTGTCGACGGCCATGCTCGCTATGACTTTTGTCAGGCAGACATTTGTGACCCTCTGGCGCTCGATAACATCTTTGCAACCCACCACCCTGATGCCGTCATGCATCTCGCCGCTGAAAGCCATGTCGATCGCTCGATCGACGGACCCGAAGCGTTTATGCACACCAACATCATGGGTACCTATCAATTGTTAGAAGCAAGTCGTCGCTACCTTGCAAACCAAGACAATACGCGACGAGCTGCTTTTCGTTTTCATCACATATCCACAGACGAAGTTTATGGTGACCTTAAAAGCCCTGAGGATTTTTTCCGCGAAGACACACCTTACGCCCCGTCTTCACCTTACTCCGCCAGCAAAGCCAGTTCCGATCACTTAGTCAGAGCTTGGCAGCGTACCTATGGATTGCCAACGTTGATAACCAATTGCTCGAACAACTACGGGCCTTATCACTTCCCAGAAAAGCTGATCCCTCACATGATTTTGAACGCGTTGGCTGGAGAGCCTTTGCCGGTTTATGGCGATGGCTCACAAGTGCGAGACTGGCTTTACGTAGAGGATCACGCCCGCGCGCTATTGAAGGTTGTTCAGCATGGCGCAGTAGGTGAAACCTACAACATAGGCGGCCACAACGAACGCCGCAACCTGCAGGTTGTCGAAACCATATGCGATCTTTTGGAGCAGCTGCGCCCGGAAAAACCCGAAGGTGTGCAAGCCTACAAAGATCTGGTGACCTTTGTCGCTGACCGACCGGGGCATGACCTGCGGTACGCTATCGATGCGAGCAAAATAGAGCGCGAGTTAGGCTGGCGGCCTATAGAAACGTTTGAAAGCGGCATGGCCAAAACTGTGGCTTGGTACCTGAAAAACCCCCAATGGTGGGAGGCTATTTTGAGCGGAGATTATCAACTCAAGCGAAGCGGCAACGGCTGATGCAAAGAGGTGTTTACCACTGCAACAGAGCACACGCTCGGTGACCATCGCCGTGCTCGGAGCAAGTGGTCAGTTAGGCCAGTCTTTGCTGGCGGCGCTGCCACCCTCGTATCCTGATACCGTTTTTTTGAATCGCCAGCAGCTCGATCTCGGCACGCTCAACAGCATTCAGCCTAAACTGGCGGCACTTAGCCCTGACATCGTCATCAACGCCAGCGCCTACACGGCCGTTGATCAGGCAGAGCAAGACAAAGAAACCGCATATGCCGTCAACCGAGATGGAGTTGCAGAACTCGCAGCATACTGTCGCAACCACGATGCAGCCCTCCTGCATGTATCCACTGACTATGTATTCGATGGCACTGCTCACAAACCGTACACTGAGAATCACGAGACAAACCCCAGTAGCCATTATGGCGCGAGTAAGCTCGCCGGTGAGCTAGCGATAGCAAACAGCGGCTGTCGGCACATAATTTTGCGCACCGCATGGGTGTTCAGCCAACATGGGAATAATTTTCTGAAAACCATGCTTAAGTTGGGCGAGACGCGTGATCAACTCAGTGTGGTTGCAGATCAAGTCGGATCCCCCACATTTGCTGGCGATCTCGCCGAGGCGTTGATCGCTACCCTTGCGCCAATCAGAGAGGGAAACTGCCCATGGGGCCTCTATCACTATGCAGGAGACACGGCAGTGTCGTGGTATGACTTTGCGTTAGTGATATTCAAACAAGCCAGCGCGCGTGGGCTGCGCGTACCGTCTGAGGTAAAACCCATTTCAACTGCCGAGTACCCTACGCCTGCTCCTAGACCTGCCTGGTCGGTTTTAGATCACTCACGATTCACTGATGCTTTTGGCCTACCCGGATCGAACTGGCGAAACGGTATCGCCACCTGTCTAGATGTCTTAAAAAACGCGAGTCAGTAACGCCAACAGCTCATTGCGAATTTTCCGGTTTGAAAAATATTTAAGGTAAGTCGCGTAAGGGCTTCCGGCTGCACAGCCGGCAATTGGAGTGCTCGAAAACGCATCGGCCAAGGCATTGGCAATAGCCGCAGGATCGCCCGGCGGAATCTTCAGCACTCCACTGCCTGAGGATTGAAGATCGCGCGGGTACGCGTCAGCTGCCATGGTAATAACTGGACGGTCACAGGCCAAAGACTGATAAACCTTGTTAGGAATCACTCTGTTGGTCTTCTCTCCCGCCCCAAACACACCTAAACACAAATCGCTAGCGCCGATCCGCCTCGCTAGCTCTGCGATGGGTAACCACTCTTCAAAAGCCACCTGCACCAAGGGGTTATCCGTACGAGCGACGATCTGCTCACATGACTTTCGCTCCGGCCCGGTACCCAGGAACGTCACCCGACAGGCAGGTCCCGAATAAATGGCAATAGCCTCGGCTATATAGGTGGCACCCTGCAGACCAATAAAGGTGCCAAAGAACAACGCCTCAGGGATCGAGTTGTTTCCAGCACCCTGCGGGTTAAACAACGCCTCTTCCGCACCTACCGGGAGCACGCAAATGCGCTCTGCAGAGTAGCCGTGTTGCTCAGCAAAATACGCAGCGTGCTCGCGCGTGTCCGCGATCAGCCAATCTGCCATCGCAAAGCATTCCCGTTCCCAGCGCAACAACTGTCTACCTTTCGCCGAATCCGCCGCAAATTTGCGGCGCTCGGACACTTGTTTATCAAACGCACTAATCAGCGGGTCGAATACCAACGGAATGTTGTATCGACGCGCCCACCGACTGGCGGCCGCAACATCGCGCTGGCGAAAACAAGGCACCCAAACCAAGGTAATGTCAGCGAAACCTTTAAACTGGGCTTCGATGTGCGCCAATCCAGAAACCAACGGCTGAAAGCTCACCACCTCCCAACCGAGCCTGGTAAAGCAGTCAATTAGCGTTCGATTGCGGGGATAATCCGGCCCGTAGTTTCCAAAACGACCCCACCAGAGTACTTTGGGTTTTTGCTTCGAGCCAAGTTTATTCAAGTCACGCCCCCTGCATTCAACTGTCATCTAGATCACACATCGCACGGACATGGGTAATGAGAACTGCATCTTAAACCCCACCCACTATGCGCGTCCTACGCATTTGTGTGACTATGCCCGCATAGGGAGAGTATTTTGCATCCAATTGATCTCGCCGTCGTGGTGGCCTATGTCGCGCTTATCACCTTTGTCGGCATTCGATTTAGCCAGCGTGTTAAGACCGCCAAGGATTTTTTTCTCGCCGGTCGCTCACTGACATGGTGGGTAATTGGACTATCGATTATCGGTACTAATGTCGATACCGGCGGCTACATCGGCGCTTCCGGCAATGCCTACAGTATTGGCATCGCTCAAGCTAATTTTGAGTGGATTGGCGCGATTCCCGCGATGATTATCGCAGCAATTATTTTCGTGCCGCTGTATTGGCGCGCTGGGGTTTATTCCATCCCAGAGTATTTGGGGCTGCGGTACAACCAAGCCGTGAGAGTTCTCTCAGCTGCCATTGTGGTCATCGTATCCGTATTCGCCATGGGTATCGCTATGTGGGCATTGGCTATCACTCTGCAAACGTTTATTGGCTGGCCAATCTGGCTAGGGATTTTGGTTTCCGGCACGGTAGTTGGCCTTTACAGCGTGGCAGGTGGTCTTGGTGCGGTAGTAGTAACCGACAGTATTCAAGTGTGCATTATGTTCGCCTGCGGGCTGATTATCGTCGCCATTGGTATTAGCGATGCCGGTGGGGCAGATCAGTTCGTCAGCAAGTTAACCGCTGAGAACCCGACTCATCTAAGCGCCTACCTGCCGTCGGATCATGAGACCTACCCATGGCAGGCAGTGATTTTGGGGCTTGGCTTGGTTCTATCGCCGGCCTACTGGGTAGGCAGCCAAGCGATTTTACAGCGCTCGCTCGGAGCTAAGACCCAGTGGGATGCCAGTGCCGGCATGATGTTTGCGGCGCTGGCGAAAACATTCGTGCCACTGCTTATTGTGTTTCCGGGCTTACTGGCCTTGGTGATGATGGCGGATATTGAGTACCCCGATATGGCTTTGCCTTGGGTGATCAAGAATGTGTTGCCGGTTGGCGTATCGGGCCTAATGTTCGTCGCCATCATCGCTGCACTGCAATCTTCAATCGACTCCAGCATTAACTCTACAGCTCTAATTATTACCCGCGATATCCGGCATGTATTGATGAAAAGCCATGACCCAGACGCAGATCTAAAAATCGGCCGTCTGCTCACCCTCGGCCTGCTGCTTTGCGCTATGAGCACGGCCCCTTACATTGGCGATCTGGGAGGCATTTTCAATCTTATTCAATCTTTGCTTTCGCTCTTTCAAGGCCCGATGTTGGCGTTGTTGCTGCTGGGAGCATTAACCCAACGAGCCACAGGCACAGGGGGTATTGTCACCTTGATGAGCGGTGTGCTCCTTGCGGGGATCTTGTCTTGGGTGGTGGAGTTAAACATGCTCTACGTGGCATTCCTGACTTTTTGCTACTCGGTACCAGCCCTGTGGATCATCAGTGGTTTCACTCAGCCGCATAGCGAAGAACACCTAAAAAATCTGACTTACTCGCCTTGGAGCAATAAGTGATCGGCACATCAACCCATTTTCGGGGAGGCGTTTAACGTGGAATTACCCGTTGTTTGGGCCAACTACATTTCCATAGCCCTGTTTTTGGCACTTGGCGCCGGGGTTTGGAGTGTTCCCAAATCTGCTGTCTTACCCGAAAACTGGAACGGTCAGCGCTGGCAAGACCTGCGCTGGTGGGCGACTGGTTTAATTTTTTGCCAAATAGCGTTGTATACCTATTTCAGCTAGTCATGACTGCGAGTTCTGCTGGAAATATTGTGCTGATAGGCATGCCTGCTGCAGGCAAAAGTACTCTTGGTGTTCTTTTAGCTAAGCAACTGGGTTACGACTTTGTCGATACCGATCTGCTGATCCAGCGCCACGCAGACATGACCCTAGCCTCCTACCTCAAAGAGCACGGTTATCAGGCGTTGCGTCGTTTAGAGGCGCAGGTCATTCAGGCGCTGACATTGACCCACACGGTTATCGCAACCGGAGGTAGCGCTGTCTGCAGCCCAGCAGCAATGCAGCACTTGCAGCAAAATGGGCACATCGTTTATCTGCAGTGTGCACTGGGTGTTCTCAACCGCCGTATCACAAGCATGAGCGAACGCGGCATTGCTGCGGCATCAGGCCAAACGCTGGCGGACGTGCAGCAGGAGCGAATTCCCCTTTATCGCCAGTTCGCGCAAATCACGATAGACGTCACTGATCTGCGTTTGGAGCAAGCAGTCACCGAAATACTGACACTGCTTGCCCCCTCAACACTCAAACCTTAGATCACGAACGTTGAAAAACAGACCATTAACCACGCCTTAGCCGTCCACTCAAGTGTCGCCTTGCTATACAACAGGCCGCCGCAAATGGATAATCCGTGGCTTGCCTCGACGCACTCTCTGGCCTTGCTCTGCCAGATCGCGTTTTACCGGGCGCGACAGCAAACACTAAGTCTGGGTTGCTACGTTTTACCAATAAGAAAGGATCGTCATGGGGGATATCGAAAAAATCGCGGAATCGGTTGCGTCATTACAGGCGGGATTTGAAGCGCATCGGTACATTTGTAGCGACGAAATCGCGACAGCCGTCTTTCTCGCTTATCAGCTGAGAAAACCCATTTTGATTGAGGGCCCCCCCGGCGTAGGCAAAACAGAGCTTGCCAAGACTGCAGCCGAGATGTTCGCCCTGCCCTTGATTCGTCTGCAATGTTACGAGGGTCTCGATGAATCCAAGGCCATCTACGAATGGAAATACGGTAAGCAGTTGCTCTATACCCAGGTGCTTAAAGAGGCGCTAAGTGAAGTGCTTGGTGAAGCCCAAGGCTTTCGTGAGTCTGTTGAGCAACTACACAAATTTGGCGACATCTTTTTTTCTGAGGAATTTCTAGAGCCCCGTCCTTTGATGAAAGCCATCAAAGAAGAAGATGGTTGCATCCTGCTGATCGATGAAATCGATAAGGCAGACCATGAATTTGAATCGTTGCTGCTGGAAATTCTTTCGGACTACCAACTATCGATTCCAGAAATAGGCACGATTACCGCAGCTGCGGAGCCGCCACTGGTATTCTTAACGTCCAACAACACTCGGGAAATTTCCGACGCTCTGAAGCGGCGCTGCCTGCATCTGTACATTCCGTTCCCAGATGTGGATATCGAGCAGCGCATTGTCGCTGCCAGAGTACCGGAGATTCCGCCTGCACTGCAGCAGCAGCTGGTAGCCTTTATCCATGAACTGCGCAACTTAGACCTCAAAAAAAGCCCGGCAATTTCAGAGACGATCGACTGGGCACGCACGCTTGTACTACTGCATGCAGACGCTTTGGATCCGACGATGGTTCGTGAAACACTAAATGTAATTCTAAAATTTCAGGAAGACATTGATAACGTGAAGAGCGAAGTGCCTGCGCTTACTGCCAAGATAGCCAAGTAGTCTGATGGGGGTAGATCGCACTATCAGCAACTTTATACGCGCTCTGCGAAATGCCGAGGTTCGTGTTTCAACCGCTGAAACGTTAGATGCCATGAGCGCTGTCGAGTTGGTTGGTTACGAAGACAAAGCCCATTTAAAGCGATCGCTGTCCATGGTGTTACCGAAAACGGCGGATGAGAAAAACACCTTTGACGCATGTTTTGATCAATTCTTCCGATTTCAGGACATTCGAGGAGAAACCGCTAACGAAAACAGAGGTGATAGCGAATCTGACGGCGAAGAAAGTGGTGAAGGCGGCGATGGTGAGGGCGGCGGCGCTGGCGGTGACCCGCAAAACCAGAACCAGGGCAAGAAGAAGTCTAAGTCAAAGGCTAAGCAGAACAATCTCTATGAGGAGGAAGAAGAGGCTGACCTGGGTCCAGGCGAGATAACCGATGCCCATTCACCCTTGGGCAAGCTGCTGATGGCCAACTCCCGTGTCGAGCTAGCGCAATCGATGGCTGAAGCCGGCGAGGCCACCAACGTACGTGAAATTCAGATATTCACGCAAAAAGGCCTCTACGCCCGGCGCATCATGGATCATATGGGCCTTCCGGACCTGAACCGAGAGATCAGCAATTTACGTACTGACACTCGCGTTCCTGCCCGCCGCCTTGGTCAGCAATTGAAACAGCGTCGGGATTTTTTGCGTGAACAGGTGCGCGACTATGTCGAGCAGCAGTTTATGCTCAATGCCGATGTATCTGGCAAACGCCTCCGGGAAGAAATGCTGCGCTCGGTCAAGCTTTCCAATGTCGAGCATCGTAATTTCCGCCTCATCCAAGAGATGGTCTACAAAATGGCGAAGAAGCTGAGCACTCTGCACAGCCGGCGACGCAAAGTCTTTAAGCGCGGTCAGTTAAACGTACCCAAAACGCTGCGTAACAATATGTCCTACGACGGCGCCATTTTTGACCTGTACTGGAAGTCGGTAAAAGTAGACCGTCCAAAAGTATTTGCCATTTGCGATGTCTCTGGCTCAGTGGCGAACTACGCGCGTTTCATGCTGATGTTCTTGTACAGCATGGACGAGGTGATGCCCAAAGTACGCAGCTTCGCGTTTTCATCCGATCTTGCCGAAGTCACCGACCTGTTTAATCGCAACAAAATCGAAGATGCTATCGCCAAAAC
>CAJWZG010000115.1 GCA_913049565.1 uncultured Gammaproteobacteria bacterium | reverse complement strand
AGAACTGGTTGCGAATCAGGTCGTAGAGACGCAGTGCATCGCCATCAACACCCGTCAGGTGTTCGGGGGTTGTGTTGACGTTCGAGGGACGAATGGCTTCATGTGCCTCTTGTGCGTCCTCTTTGCTGCTGTACCGCTTCGGTGTCTCGGGCAGATACGCATCGCCAAAGCTCTTGCCGATCAAATCTCTCGCGGCCTCTACCGCCTCCGTGCTGAGGTTGGTCGAGTCGGTTCTCATATAGGTGATGTAGCCGGCTTCATAAAGCCTCTGCGCCATTGTCATCGTCTTCTTAACCGAGAAACCCATGCGCGTGCTGGCGCTTTGCTGCAGCGTCGAAGTAATAAAAGGTGCGTTTGGCCTGCTTCGCGTTGGTTTGTCTTCGCGTTTCAATATCGAAAAGCTCTGGGCTTTTAGTTCCTCGAGCAGTGCATGGGCAGATTGCTCGTTGGTGGGTCTGAAGCTTTCGCCCTGATATCGACTCACCTGAAATCGCACGGGCGTCCTGTCTTCGTCACGACCAAGATCAGCAAAGGCATCCCAATACTCGTCAGGAACAAACGCTCGAATCTCGCGTTCTCTTTCCACAATCAAACGAACCGCGACACTCTGCACGCGGCCGGCAGACAATCCCCGAGCCACCTTGGCCCAAAGCAGTGGTGACAATTCAAAGCCCACGACCCGATCCAAAAAACGCCGAGCTTGCTGGGCGTGAACCCGATCCATATCAATATCACCAGGATCCACGAAAGCCTCTTGAATGGCTTTGCGGGTAATCTCGTTGAATACCACTCGGCGATACCGACCCTCATCGCCGCCAATGGCTTCGCGTAGGTGCCAGGCAATCGCTTCACCCTCGCGATCTAAGTCTGTTGCTAGGAATATTGCTGGCGCGTCTTTGGCCAAACGTTTCAATTCATCGACGACTTTTTCTTTACCCGGTAAAATTTCGTATTCGGCCGACCAATTCTTATCAGGATTGACCCCCATTCGTTTCACCAATTGTTCACGAGCGCGCTTCTTTTTATAGGCCTCGCGTTTTGCCGGTGTTAACGCCTTAGTTTTTTGTGCCTCCTTCGCCCGCGCTTTGGGATCTACAGCTTTTCCGCCTGTCGGTAAATCACGAATATGACCGACACTCGACTTCACCACGTAATCCTTACCTAGGTAGCGGTTGATCGTTTTGGCTTTTGCCGGAGACTCTACAATGACCAGTGAACGTGCCATGTTGAAAATGCCTCAGTAGAAGAAGGAATGCTGCCCAAGCTCAGCGCGAGTGCAGCAAAAAAAGACAGGTCGCAGGGTCAATTTTGACGGGTATGCGACCTCAGTCCGGCGATTTATAGGACGCGTGGAACCCACGTGTCAAGAAATCTAACGGTCCAAAGCCTAACCCGTGCTGTATTTTGCGCCAGATGCCAGGTGGCTGACTGCATGCAAGCCCAACATTATCCGTGGCTGACACCCCAATGTTTCTTCACCACATTCAGCAGCGCCTTCATGGCGTCATCGAGGGTTTTTAGCCGGGGCAATTCTGCAAGAGTCGCAGGCGCTTTAGGTTTTTTGTTAGGCCAAAACAATGCCAATGGTTGAGCTTTTGAGTTCTGTGCCGAGGGATTTTTCTCCAACCAAAATGCGGCCACAAACCGTTTGTCTAACTGCACTGCCAACACATCCAGCGGTAACTGCTTCAGTACAGTGACGGTCTCACTAGCGGCTGAAGGGTTAGCACGCCAATGTGCCAGCGCCTTTTGCTGGGCAGGATCGACCAAAGCAATGCCCCAGTCGCCTAGCAAGCGCTCAATCGGAACGCTCGGCTGCGGAGGGATTCGCAGCAATGTTAAGGGCAGCAAATTGTTCAGCGTGACGCCCAAGGGCAATTGATAGCGCGCACAGGAAACCATGGGATAACGCACACCACCACCTGCAGTCACTCGCTCTTCATCGCTAGGGTCGAGCTTCAGCACTTTATCTAACTGCACGGTGTACCCTTGTCTACTGGCCACAGTGCGCAAACCCGTGATGTAGCGGTCACGGTCTGACGGCATCAGATACAAAATAGGACCAATCGCTACCCCAAGCGCTAAGAAAATAATGAACCATTCCATTTGCGAACTCCTACGAGGGATACAATTGTTTGATCACAGACCTACAATCTTCAGTTGTTTTGTCTTTGAGTGGAAGAACTCACACAACTTAAAGTGGCCCTATTGTTGATCGTGTGCAGTGGGGGTATCTTCGGCCCAACACTCGCAATAGAGATTGAGATGTCACCTTACTCAACCGTTGTTTTGGCTGCTGATTTGACCGAGGAATCTACCTTGTTGGCGGAACGCATGAAACAAATTGTCGGGGACTCGCCATGCACAGTGCATATCGTTCATGTAATCGAGCCTTTGAGCTCTGCCTACGGCGGTGATGTGCCCATGGACCTTTCGCCGGTGCAAGATCAGATTCAAGAGCAGGCCAAAGTCCATCTAGCGGAGTTTGCCCTTCAGCTGAATGTATCCGAAGAACATCGGCACCTCATTTTCGGCAGACCTCAAAGCGAGATTCACCGAGTGGCTGAAGAATACAACGCCGACCTGATTGTCGTGGGCAGCCATACACGCAGTGGGCTGGCAAGACTGCTGGGGTCTACCGCCAACGGCGTGATGGATAACGCCCCCTGCGACGTACTGGCCGTTCATGTGGGTGAAGGCTAGCTCACCATTTATCAATTCATTGCGACATTGTTAGCTTGGTTTCTCGCATTCGCCGTGTCGGTTCCGTCAGCCGCTGCCGGCCAGAGTGAGGCCGATCTCAGAGACACCTATCGCCAAGCGGTCGGTGCGGCTAGAAAGGGCCAGTTTTCGCGTAGTAAAGCGCTTCAAGAATCCCTAAACGACTACCCTCTTGCTCCCTATGTGACCTACCACCGCCTAAACAACAGCTTAGGGCAAGTCACCCCGCGCCAGATTGATGCGTTTCGCCAACAGTACTCGCAATTGCCGGTTACCCCACTGCTCTATCAACGCTGGTTGAAGGTGCAAGGCAAACGGCGGCAATGGCAGCGGCTACATAACAGGCGCTATGCAACAACGAATGCGGAACTGAAATGCTATTTTGTGCGTGCCCAATATGGTGTCGGAGAAAAGTCTGCGGCGCTGGATGCGACAAGCGTTCTGTGGTCACAGCCAAAATCTCAGCCCAAGGCCTGTGATCCGATTTTTGCCGTGTGGCGAGGTACTCAACGATTCACTCAAGACATCGTCTGGCAGCGTTTTAGCGGCGCAATGGAGAACCGAGAGTATGTCCTAGCCCGCTACTTGCAGCGCTATCTGACAGGCTCGAAGCGCACGGCCGCTAAAGCCTTTTATGAGCTACGCAGGCAACCTCAGCGCCTCAACTGGCGCGGCGGGTTTGCCGCAGATACAGCAGAGCATCGCTCCGCGATCAGCTACGGCGTTCGCCGCCTCGCCCGTCGCGATGCCGCGAAGGCCGAAACCGCATGGACCAAGTTTCAGTCTAGCCATCGATTTAGCGATAACGATCGTCAAATGCTCAATGACCACATCGTTGTAGGGCTCGCCAAAGACAACCGCTTCCCCAGTGTTGAGCAGCGGGACAGTTTAAGCTCCCAATTCGTCGTCGCAGGTTTGGTGGACGCAGCAATTGCCCATCAGCAGTGGGCCGAACTCCAGTATTGGATTTCTCAGCTAGAACCAGCCCAGCTAGCAAAAACACGGACAAGATACTGGCAAGCCAGAGCGCAACAGCAGCTTGGCGGAGCTGCCGACTTTGTCAGCCTAGCGAGCGAGCGCAACTACTACGGCTTTCTCGCGGCCGCGCAGATGGACGCAACCGCCAAACTACAGGCAATGCCCACATACCGAATGGGCGCCGACGAAGAAACGGCTTTGCTTTCGATACCGGGCATTCGGCGTGCCAAAGAATTGTTTGCGGTAGGTGACAATCTTAACGGGCGGCGTGAGTGGTATCAGGAACTCGACCGCCAAGATGCTAAAACCCAACGATTGCTGGGCTATGTGGCGAAACGCATGGGCAAACTGTTTCTCACCATTCAGACCGCCAACAACGCGGATGCCAGAGACGACCTGGCGCTGCGCTTTCCGCTAGAGTATTCGTCGGCCTTTAACGCGGTTGCTTTACGTCATAGTGTAGATGTCAATCTGCTGCGCGCCATTACTCGCCAAGAGTCGGCATTCCAGCCAAAAGCAAAATCTAGCGCTGGTGCTATTGGGCTTATGCAGGTAATGCCCGCTACCGCAAAACTCGCCATGCGCAGGGGTAACTTGAGCCAAGTGCTGGGGGCTGGCAGCGGACGAGTCATTGAGCAAGACCTACTGATACCTGAGCGCAATATTGAAATTGGTAGCTATCATCTAGCTTGGTTACTGAGGCGATACGACGGACAAAGACCATTGGCTATCGCCGCCTATAATGCTGGCGAAAGCCGTGTTGACCGTTGGCTGAAAAAAGCTCGTAGCATCCCCACAGACGTCTGGATAGAGACCATTCCCTTCAAAGAAACACGCAATTACGTGCAAAATGTATTGGCCTTTAACGTGGTGTATCAGGGCTTAGAGAGCCCGCCCCAAGGAGTCTTGCAAGACGATGAGTGGGCTACGCCTGCTGGCTGAACCTCCACCAGGATAAGTCACCGTTCAAAACGTTTTGCATCTTAAGCTACCTGCTATTTTGCTGCCAAAAAGGTTGCCACCTCAGCTGCCGTAAATGGCGCTGCCAGCTCCCGTTCGGCAATTCTCAGTACAGGAATGCGCTCGCCATAACGTTCAAGCAGCACGTCGCTATTAACCACGTCGATTACGTCGAGCTGTAATCCCGCCAAACCGGGTATCTGAAAGAGTAGGTCTAGGGCTTCGTCGCACAAGGTGCAGTTCGCGGTGCTATATAAAATCAGTTGCTGCATTGCATCGGTTTAGGTCAGTGAATGGTCGCCGGAACGCCCCCGGCACGCTAAGATCTTGCCATGCAATTTACTACGCGCCTAGCAAGCAGCCCTGCGAGCCTGAATTTTCCGCTGCCAACGACGCAATCTTCCTCTTGGCAGCGGATTCGAACACAGAACATCACATGCGGTTCGCTGTGGCAGACCCAAATAGAGTTACCCGAAATTCCCACAGAACATATCATCGTGCCAAGCTACGCCTGCAGCAGCTCTAGTTATCAATACCAATGGTCACTAGGCCAATCAGCAAGCAATACAGCCTGTGTACTTCAACCCATTACCGCATTAGATGCTTCAGCGCATGTGTCTTTTCGAGCCGCGAACGAGACCGCCGAACAGCTAACGGCCAAAATAGATTGCTGGCATACCACAGCACCTACGCCACCGATGCAGGCTTGCCTCACGGTCTATTTGGCGCAGACCAACGAACCGCCCGAAAACGACTTGGTAGCGCTATCCGTCAGGCCAATCGACATGGACATGGGGCAATTACCGACACAGTCGATTATCAACCAGCGCCCTCCAGCGCTAAGCCAAATGCAGGCGAGGCCGGAGATTGCGCAACGTATTTGTTCGCCTACAGCTACCGCTATGGCGATCGCTGCCAAGGACGCGGAAAGCCAATGGCTCCATGCCATAGAGCACTGTCTTGACCCGCACACCAAGGCTTATGGCAAATGGCCGCTGGCGGTGTATTGGGCATCTCAGCAAGGCCGAATTGGCAGCATCGAGGCGATCTCCAGCTGGTCGAGCGTCGTCGACATCTTGGCCGAGGGCTGCCCGATTGTATGTAGTATCAAGTTTGGCGAAAACAGTCTGCCAAATGCCCCGCTTACTCAATCCGGTGGTCACCTCGTGGTTTTGTATGGCATCCAGATAGAGCTCAATCAGGGCTATGCACTGGTGATGGACCCCGCCTCCCCAACGGTGCGCGAGGTACCTCGACGTTATCCGCTGACAGCTTTTAGCAAGGCTTGGCTTGCACATCGAGGCGGAGCTTATGTGTTCGCGCCGGTAAACGATGCGCAAAATATATAGACCGGGGATTGATAGAGTGGATATCGATACCGACGTATACCTGCGAAAAGTTGCAAGTCAGGATCAAACAGAATTTCTGCAGCTGATGCGCACCAGTATGGACGCGCACAAACCATGGATCACACCTCCAACAACACCTCAGATGTTTCGCAACTATATGCAGCGCATCCGACGTAGCGATCACGAAGGATATGCAATCTGTCGGGCAGAAGACGACTGCATCGTTGGCATTATCAACCTCAACCATGTGGTGCGTGGCACGTTTCAGAATGCGTCACTTGGGTACTATGTTGGCACCCCATTCCAAGGCCTTGGTTATATGCAGCAGGGGCTCGAACAAGTTTTGAGGCTGGCTTTTACTACGCTGGGACTGCATCGCTTAGAAGCCAATATTCAACCCGAAAACCTCCGTTCAAAAGCGCTCGTGGCGCGCTGCGGGTTTGAGTTTGAAGGCCTCAGCAAGAAGTTCTTATACATCGACGGTGAGTGGCGCGATCACGAGCGCTGGTCAGCTTTTGCAGACCGCGATACCTTACGCCCATGACTAACCAAACTTCGTCGCTCAACGCTCTATCTGTGGCTGTATTAGCGGGCGGGCCATCTGCCGAGGCTGAAGTATCGCGCCATTCCGCAAAGCAGATCCAACTGGCCCTGGAACGTGCAGGCTACTCTACTCAGGTAATCGAACTCGACAAACTCTGTACCAGCGCGCTACTGGCCCTGTCACCCGATGTGGTATTTCCGGCTTTGCACGGCCCCCCCGGCGAAGACGGCACCGTTCAGGGCATGCTGGAAATGCTCCAGCTGCCCTATGTAGGCAGCGACGTACACGGCAGCGCAATGGCCATGGACAAAGCCACCGCAAAACGTATTTTTCAGCGCCACAGTCTGCCAATCAGTGAAGACTATGTGGTAACACCTGGCCAAGATATCGTTGCAGCCTGCTCTAAAATCAAACAACAACTGGGTAGCGCACTGGCTATCAAACCTCTCAATCAAGGGTCGGCGATTGGTGTGCAGCTACTGCGCGACGACGGCGACCTTGCACAGGCGCTGAACCAAGCGCATCAATTCGGCAGCTGCTTGGTTGAACCGTTTATCCAAGGTCGAGAAATGACTGTTGGCGTGTTGCAGCTGGGCAGCGAACTTTTGATGCACCCGGTGATTGAAATACAGACGCCGAAAGATCAATGGTATGACTTTGAGCACCGCTATGCCGTGGGTAAAAGCGAACACTTTATACCGGCAAAAATATCGCCCGCGCTCGCCGAACAACTGCAGAGCGTGGCGTATGACGCCCACCTTGCCCTCGGTCTACGCGACTTGTCGAGGGCAGACTTTATTGTCACAGACGATGACCAAGTGTATTTGCTTGAAGTCAATGCTTTACCTGGTATGACACCCACCAGCCTGTATCCCGAGGGCGCGGCTGCTATCGGCTATTCGTTCGAGCAATTGGTTCACGCTTTGGTACAGAACGCCTACCGACGCAGGGCTACTTAAAAGCAACAAAAAAACCGCCCATTAAGGGCGGTACATATAGGAAGAACAGAAGCTTATACGAACTTCCTACATTCTCACTCAAGGCCGCTGTTTTTGTCAGACTCCGTATCGGTGCCCCCGTTCTTATAAATCGTAGCCCCGTTCATCATGAGAAACCAAATCTAAGCCCTGCAGCTCGTCATCTTCTACGACACGGTTACCAACGACTGCGTCGGTTATTTTTAAGATCACATAGGTTGCCACGGCGGTGTAAGCAATCGCCGACAATATGCCAATGGCTTGAATGGATACCTGAGAACCAATCTCAACCTCGTGCTGACCGCTGAACACGCCAAGGGCATTGCTGGCGAACACACCGGTGAGTAACGTGCCTAAGATGCCACCGACGCCGTGAACCGGGAAAACATCTAATGAATCGTCAATTTTCAGTGTGCGCTTGATGTAGCCGGTTGCGTAATAACAGACAAATCCTGCGGCTAAACCAATGATCAAACCGCCGCCAGGGCCCACAAAGCCAGAGGCTGGCGTTATCGTGCCAAGCCCGGCAACCATGCCTGTGACAGCTCCTAGCGCCGACGCCTTGCCGTGGTTGATGCGCTCTAGCAGCATCCACGTAAATGCGCCGCCAGCCGCCGATATATGCGTCACCAGCATCGCCATGCCAGCATCACCGTTGGCCGCTAAAGCGCTACCGCCGTTAAAACCAAACCATCCCACCCACAACATACCTGCGCCCATGATGGACAACGTCATATTATGCGGCGGCATGGCTTGATCGGGGAACCCACGGCGATTACCAAGCACCATAGCCGCCATCAAAGCCGCAACACCTGCGGTAATGTGCACGACAATACCCCCGGCAAAGTCCATAACTCCTAAATCACTCAGCCAACCGCCACCCCATACCCAGTGGCAAATAGGTGCGTAAACTAAAATTAACCACGCAGCAGAAAACAGCACAACGGCAGAAAACTTCATTCGCTCTGCGAATCCGCCGACGATCAGCGCCGGCGTAATAATGGCGAAGGTCATTTGGAACAGCGCGAATACGCTTTCAGGAATGGTTCCAGAAGCGGTGTCTTCGGAGATCTGTCCGAGCAGCACGTTATCCAAGCCGCCAATAAACGCGTTTAATGCCCCACCATCACCAAAAGCGAGTGA
>CAJWZG010000114.1 GCA_913049565.1 uncultured Gammaproteobacteria bacterium | reverse complement strand
CTCTTCACCGGCGCGCCAAATTGCATCGATCGATGAGGCGCATCATCGCGAACGCCGGTATCCCCCAAAGCCCGTTGATGCCCTTTTTGGCATTGCAACCGCACCGACCCTCCGATCAAAAAGTCCTCTGCCTTTACACAGGCTTACCTTGCCTGACGCTCGAGCTACCATTGACTGGTAAACTAAAGGCTTGCGGTTGACGCAGCGGCGATATTTATCGCAGTACCCGCAAGTAAAGGATACAAAACCTGCAGACCGAAATAACCCAAGCATTCGGCCAGCAGAGCCAGCGACCAACCCAGAGTAACCCCGCATGACTTACACCAGCATTGACTATAGCGGCAGCGACAAAATTCTTACACTCACCCTGGACCGCCCAGGCCACCTCAACGCCTTTACCGTCGGCATGTCTCACGAATTAGTCGATGCCTTTCAACGCGCCAGTGACGACGATCAAGTCGGTGCCATCGTGGTCACCGGCAAAGGACGGGCTTTTTGCGCCGGCATGGACCTCAGCGTTGCTGACAACGTGTTTGGGCTTAACGAAGAAATGCGCCCGACGCTCGACGATCTGCGCGAACGCGCCGATAACGACGATATCTATCATGGGGTTCGCGACTCTGGGGGGCGGGTGACGCTCGCCATGTACGACTGTAAAAAACCGATTATTGGCGCCATTAATGGCGCTGCCGTGGGTATAGGGGCGAGCATGACCTGCGCCATGGATATCCGCCTGGCCTCCGAAAAGGCGCGCACCGGCTTCGTGTTCAACAAGATCGGCATCACCCCGGAGGCGTGCTCAAGCTGGTTCCTGCCGCGCGTGGTGGGTTTGTCCACCGCGCTAGAATGGTGCTACACCGCCGAGATTCTCGACGCCGACACCTTAGTGCAAGCTGGCTTCGCCAAGGCTGCCCACGAACCGGACGATCTGCTACCAGCAGCCTACGCCATCGCAGCAAAGATTGTTAAACACAGCCCGGTGGCAATCGCGCTGACCCGGCAGATGATGTATCGCAACTCCGCTCAGGAGCATCCGCGTGACGCCCACAATGTGGATTCGCTTTCGATCTTTTACGCCAGCTTAGGCAGCGGCAAAGAGGGCGTGCAGTCATTCTTAGAAAAACGCGAAGCGGTATTTGGTGATTCTGCGCAAAAGATGCCGCCGTTTTATCCGTGGTGGAAATGAAAAATATGCCACGGCATAGATCAACCACAGACTCTTGGGCTAAATCGGGAAGTGCTATAGCCAAGGGCATGTTGCAGTGGCTGGTTATAGTGTTAGTAAGCTGTCTTAGCCATCCAGCGCTGAGCCAGCCTGAAAGTTTGAGCGCCGAGCGGATAACCACCCGAAGCGGCCTGGAAGTGCTGCAATATACGGGCATACGTTTCGCACAAGCCCCCGAAGGCCAGTTTCGCTGGCGGGCGCCCCGTTCGGTAAACGAGCCTGAACAGCTTGAAGGCTGGCCTCCCGCCTGTATGCAGGACGATCGGACATCAAACTGGTATGCCATGGTGGCTACTGGTGTTGACGGCGATACCAGCAAAGTACCGCAGACCCCTGCCGTGAGTGAAGACTGCCTGTTCCTGAATGTTTGGACGCCAACGCAAAAGAGCGCCACCAAGCGGCCAGTATTGGTCTGGATTTATGGTGGCAGCAATCGCAGCGGCTGGTCTTATGAGCCGGACTATCGCGGTCAAGAACTGGCTGCTAGCGGCGTGGTCGCTGTCTCCATCGCCTACCGCGTAGGCCTTTTTGGCTTTCTCGCCCACCCAGAACTGAGCGCGGAATCACCCCATGGCAGTTCGGGCAACTATGGCCTGTTGGACCAAATAGAAGCACTAAAGTGGATTAATAAGCATATTGCCTCCCTTGGCGGAGATCCCGAAAATGTCACGATTTTTGGTGAGTCGGCTGGCGCGGGCAATATTGGTTATTTACTGGCCACACCGCTGGCAGACGGACTGTTCCACAAGGCCATCCTGCAAAGCGGAGGCTGGGCAATTACCCAACAGCGCACGCTGGCGGATGACGAGAAGGAAGGACTCGCACTTTCTAAGCAGACTGATATGAGCATTGAGCAGCTGCGTCAGCTTTCCGCCACTGACATGCTTCGACTAAAGCAACAAAACTACCAGCGAGGCTATGACGACCCACCCATCGACAGTTGGTTGCTACCAAAAACACCAGCAGAGCTGATGCAGCGCAAAGACTTACCAACTCGGCCAGTGCTGCTGGGCAGCAACGCCGATGAGTCGTTGATGTATTTGAACAATCCCACCCTTAAAAATTGGCATCAGGCTATCGCTTCTTATGCGGCGCAAGACCAAGTCTGGCTTGAGGAAAAATTCGGTACCCTGCCAATTGCCCAACGCCTCAACCTGCTTGGGTCGGCTATGAGCTTCCACTGCCCTACCCTTGCTACTGCCCAGGCGCTGTATCAAGCAGGTAGCCCGGCATACGTCTATCGTTTCGATCGTATCCGCGATAATGCCCAGCGCATTGGCGCCTATCATGGCGCCGAGATTCCCTATGTGTTTGGCACCCACGCTGATTGGTTGTCTACCAATGACGAGGATTGGGCGCTAACCGAAAAGATGATAGGTATGTGGCTGAGCTTTGCAGAGACCGGAGCACCTGCCCAATCGCAGGACTGGCCGATATGGGATAGAAACGCATGCGGCATATCCCTAAACACACAAACCACCCCCGTTCGGCTGGATACAGAGCTGTGCGAGCATTTAGGTTTTAGCCTTCACGTCGCTGCAATGGCTGGGCCTGACATCTGCCAGTAGCCAAATACTGTTATCTGCTAGGAAGGTACCGAGGCGTTTCACATATGAACCTGAACAAATTTGAGCGTTACCCCCTGACCTTTGGCGTCACACCGATAGAGCACCTGCCGAGGCTCACCGAGGCAATAGGCGCAGACGTGGAAATTTACGCAAAGCGGGACGACTGCAACTCAGGACTAGCCTTAGGCGGCAACAAACTGCGCAAACTGGAATACATTGTGCCCGATGCCATTGCGTCTGGTGCCGACACCTTGGTCTCGATTGGTGGCGTGCAGTCGAATCACACTCGCATGGTTGCAGCAACGGCAGCAAAAATCGGAATGAAGTGCGTGGTGATTCAAGAAAGCTGGGTACCCCACGAGGACGCCGTATACGACCGGGTAGGCAACATCATGCTAACCCGCCTTATGGGAGCCGAGAGCCGCCTCGTAAACGAGGGTTTCGATATTGGTATTCGCAAGAGCTGGGAAGACGCCTTGCAGCAGGTGATCGACGCCGGAGGCAGGCCCTATGCAATTCCTGCCGGTGCGTCAGTGCACAAGTACGGGGGGCTGGGCTATGTGGGATTCGCCGAGGAAGTGCGAGCCCAAGAAGCAGCAATGGGCATTACCTTTGATTACATTGTCGTTTGTAGCGTCACCGGCTCAACTCAGGCCGGCATGGTCGTTGGGTTTGCGGCAGACAACAGAGCGGACAAAGTCATTGGCATTGATGGCTCCGGCGTACCACAACAATTGCGCGAGCAAATCAAAGGAATTGTAGACAGCACCGCCAAACTAGTAGAGCTGGGCCGTGAGGTCACCGACCAAGAAATCGTGCTTAACCCAGACTACGCCTACCCCGCCTACGGCGTACCAAGTGAAGAAACAAACAACGCCATTCGCCTCGCAGCAAGCACTGAAGCGATGATCACTGACCCAGTGTATGAGGGCAAGTCGATGCAGGGCATGATCGATTTGGCCAGGAAGGGGTTTTTCAAAAAGGGGGCGAAGATACTTTACGCACACCTTGGCGGCGCGCCTGCGCTGAATGGTTACAGCTATACCTACCGGAATGGTTGAGGCTTGGCTTTGAAAGAAAAACTGGATGAGTGACAAACTTGGCGAAAAGAACAGCCATTGAGCTATTGGGCTGCCACCACCCGTTGGTGGTTGAGGGCATGGGCGGATACGACCCACGAGACCCAGCACCCGTTGCCTCAGCCATTGTAAGGCAGCTACAGGTTCGTTGGTCTGCTGATCCACCACCGAAGCCCATTATGCTCGTTACGCAAGGCGATCCATACGAAGAGAGAGGCATATCGGCAATTACACGTCTTGTCGCTGATGGACTTGGCATTTCCCGAGCATTGATCTTTCTCGACCCAAGCATTGCCGATTACCACACACTGAACGCGGATCGGTACAAGGTAATCTGCGAGATCGCTTTTTCGACAATGGTGGACGCCCTGAACGCAGCGATGCCGGACGCCATCACGTCAATTCAAGCCTTGGTCAATAGACAGTTAACAGCAAAAAACGCGCAGCGCGCAGCGGCAGGCAAACAGGCACTGCAAGACTACTATCGAGACTTCGCCCTGCTGCAGGAGGTTACCAAGGTAGGGTGTAAACGAATTTGTGGCGGCGTTACCGTCGCTCATACCAGTAGCGAAATCGACGACTTTTCGGTTTCAAGTTTCTACCGCGTGGGTTTAAATCTGGGGCTTATTGAGTCCAGCGAAATGGTACCTTTTAACGCCTAACGGTAATTAGAGCGCAAAAAAAAGCCACCCGAAGGTGGCTTTTCTCTTACTGGCCTAGCAATTAGCCACCGAAGTTGTAGCGCACTGATGCACCAAAGATTCTCGGCTCCGTTAGGAAGTAATTACGATAGAAACCGGAGGTATCAGAGGTTAGGTAATGACCGGTGATGTTGTCATCATCGGACAAGTTACGTACCCATGCTCGAGCACCCCATTTCCCATCTGCGGACTCAAAGATCATAGACAGGTTGAACTGGTCCCAAGACTCTATCATGTCACCCGCGGTGTTAAATTCGCGCGCGTACATGTCGTCTTGCCAGTAGTAGTCGAGGCGTAAAATCATGTCGCCATCGAATACTGGGGATACGAAGGAGTAAGCCATGCCTAGCTTGAGTGTGCTCTCAGGCGAATTCGGCAGACTGTTACCACCCAAATCAATACCAATACCGTTAGATGAGGTGATACCCAATGCTGTCGCTCCAGCACGGTTGACATAGGCAGGCAGGCCATTGGCTCGCACAGTTCCTGGGAGAGGTAGCACAGCGCCCACTGCGATCAACGTATCTACATTGTCAGTAAATTGCTGTGTATCGACCACATAGTTTACGCCTGCGGTAGGACCCGGCACCCATTCGTTAACCGTCGTCCACTCCGCAAGACCAGCAGTCCGATTCGTCGGGTCAACCGACTCGCTGCCACCTGCAACTTCGGTATTCAGATAAGAGTAAGCGCCGTCAAAGGAAACTCCGGGCAGAGCCTCGGGGTACCACTCAAACTCAAGCTCGGCGCCCCAGATTTCTGCGTCAATGTTGTCATTGATCGAACTGTTGTTCGCAATACGCGTAATTTGAAGACCTTCGTAGTCGTAGAAGAACAGTGAGCCATTCAACTTCATGGTTCCATCAAGCACCGTGTTCTTGCTACCGATTTCGAAGGAACTGATCTCTTCCTGATCGAAGTCAAACTTGATATCGCCCTGAAAGGCCTCACTTATGGGAGGATTGAATCCGCCGGGCTTGTAACCTGTGCTGTAAAAAGCGTAGAGCAAGCTATCGTCCGATAACTTGAAGTCGATGCCGATACGGCCAGTTGTTTGCGACCACGTGAATGATTGAGGGCTTCCAGTAAGCTGTCGTCTTTCGCCAGGCTGCGGAACCAGCGGAATTGCTGCCGAAGCCGCGAATCGCTCGTCACTGAAGGCATCCGTACCAACAGCTGATTCAAACAACGATGTTGCGCCAAACAGTTCTGCACGAGCAGCGTTGTAGGTATCGCCGCCCTGCACAAATGCAGCTTCACGGGAGTAACCCAAGGTTGGGTTAGCCGGGTTGATGAACGCAGCGTCAAGGAACGCGTTGGCATCGGCGATAAACTTGTTGTCTTCGTTGCGACGCAGTCCAAAAGTCAGTTTGGTCCGATCGTTAATATCGTAATAGAACTCTGCGAAAATCGCGTTGCCGTCGGTCTCCAGGCCTTCGTTATCTGGTCCGCGAGTTGAGTTAAAGGATCCGGGGTAGGCGCCAGTTACAGTGCCCAACAGATCAAGCGTGTTAGCAAATACGTAGTAGTCGCCGGAACCGCCGAAGTCATATGCACTGACCCCAACCATATAGTTGAGAGGTCCTTCCGAGTCGCTGGCGATACGGCCTTCTACTGTCCAGTATTCACCAGTGCTCGCAGATTGGTCGTAAGCGAATACGCGGCCTTGATCCACATCAGCGATACAGCCACCGGGCACACCCGACGTGCCAGCGTTGTAGTTACATGCAGCATTCGTCCACTCTTCACCCGCACGACCTGCTGGAGCAGAGGTTGGATAGGTCATGAGCCCAAGCGCGCCAACAATACTTGCCGGATTGGTTTCTGCCGTCAGCAGTGTTGGGCCGACGTCCATGTTGTAATCCTGCTGAAACAGCGAGTCCGACTCTTGGTAAGCCGCCAACAAACTCACTTCATGCCCGCTTATTCGATAATCGATGCCCATGGACCATACTTCTTCCTCCGATTGGTAAATCGGATCAAAGTCAGTGTGCATAGAACGGAAGCCCACCTCTGGTCGTGCGTATTCATATTCGGTCAATGTTCCAGGGAAACCATTGCCTCGGTCACCCCAAACTTGGGCGCCAAAGTAGCCGCCAAAGATACCACCGGTTGTAGAGCCAAGATGCGGACCATCAAAGCCAAAAGCACCGACTACGCAGCCCTGTATTGGTACTTCGTTAGTCACGCACACCTGATTCGTTATGCGAGCACGGTCATCGTCTTCCTCGAACTTGCTGTATTGCAGCCAAGCCTCGCCGTTTTCTGAGAACGCCCATGATGCCGTTATGCGGGCCGCCCAGAGATCACGTCCATCGATATCACTGTCAATGCCGGTCAAAGTCTCCCCATCTGCGTTTGTTTGCCCATAGGCCAGATTATCGATGTAGCCATCGCGATCGAGTACCATTCCAGCAGCACGCACAGCGACAGTGTCGGTAACAGGCATGTTAACCATCCACTTTTTGCGCTGGTGGCTGTAGTCGCCAACTTCAACGTCGACTGAGCCTTTGAAAGCTTCTATTTCAGGCATGGCGGTTACAAAGTTTATCGCGCCACCGGTGGCGTTGCGGCCATACAGCGTACCCTGCGGGCCGCGCAGTACTTCGACGCGATTCACGTCAAAAAACTCGACAGCCGTCAGGTTGGTGCCAATCGGAATGTCGTTGATATGGGTTGAAACACCGTTTTCCCCAGAGGCGGCAATCACGAGTCGTCCGATACCTCGAATACTGAAGCTGCTGCCACCGAAGTTCGTTGCCGTGAACGATACATTTGGCGCATTCATTTGCAGGTCAGACGCACCAATGATCTGGCGGTCGTCCAACATGTCGCCACTGAGCGCTGTCAAAGCAATTGGCACCTCTTGGATGCTTTCGCTTGCGCGCTGGGCGGTGACGATCACCTCTTCGATTTGGCGATCCGCTTCCTCTGCGATGGCGTAGAATGACGCCACTGCAAGCACTGAGGCTGTTGCGGTTTTTAACAGCGCCCGAAAACGTCTGCTGTGCAGATTTTGCATAAATCTCCCCTGTTTTTACTATACGACTCTTCTCTCAAGAGCCTCTCTCCAACTTTCCCGATATGGGGAATATCATTTTCGAAATATGCCGTCAACTTTTCAATGAATATTTTAATTTAAAAGTAGACAACCTGTTAGTTACTAACGATAAATGGGAAATAAAGTTACATTGCCAACGTTTTTACTGTTTTTTTGTACTACACACTTTTTTTTACGAGTTAAATCAATGGTTAGTGTCTAACAATACATGAGTAAAAATGTTACACGCGAGATATCAGTTTGCTTTCGCTATTGCCAATGTCTTTACATGCCAACGATCTTCAAGATCGGCTGATAGCTTTGAGTGGGTAAAAAAGTTACACCTCCCGAGGCTCTCAAAGATGCGCTAGCGCTTCAGTCTGCATCCTTGATAATTCTCGACCGTTAAGTTCAGACATCAGCTTTATGGGGCTGATAGTTCTGCCTGGTTGTGGGGGAGACTCAGATGCGATATCTCCAATGATGGTTGGCACTTGAAATAGATAATTATGAGCTGATGTTGCACAAGAACTTTTTGGGTAAATCTAAAGCGGGGTCACCGTGCTCGCGGGGATTAACCCAATTCCCCTGAGGGCGCGATCGCACGTCTTTGTTTCGAGTTTGCAGACGTGAAGAAATAAAATCAGAATTTATGCGGTTACGGTTCAGGAAGCTTCGTTGAATAGCTGCTAAAACCGCATGCTGCCCGTTTTCTACCCTCTCATATCAGCATTGGAAGTTGCGTGACTTTGCTAGAGGCACAAACAACTCTCTAGCATAGCCATGAGCAGAGAGAAGCTTAGTGTTGAAGGTTTGAGTGCAACGGGCTGCTGCTTTTAGCGAATTTGAGCCTTAATGCAACCAATAGTGCTTTGAGCGGCTGTTTCGGCTTAGCCAGCGCGCCGGTTTCTCGGCAGAGATAACAATGTTAGAGGGCCGCCATTCAAGGTTACAACAGTTCATGGGTGTGGACTGAGGCTGTTACGCTAGCGGCAACCATCTTCATTGCGAGGGGTAGCCTTCTATTATTCCAACAGATTTGTAGCCAGACAACATTTCTCCAGTGAACCAGTTTGATGCGTCAACTAGTTCAGCCATCGGATCGTCGC
>CAJWZG010000113.1 GCA_913049565.1 uncultured Gammaproteobacteria bacterium | reverse complement strand
ATGCGCTCCTCGCGCCATCTTTCGCGCGGCGGCTGCGCTCGCGCGGCGTCCGGCGCCGCGCCTGGTCTGCCGCGCCGCGGCTCGCCTAACGCGCCCATCGCCCTACCGTCTTTTCGTCTCCGCGTCTCGACGCTTCTGTCCTCTCAACAACCGGGTGCTGACATTTTTAAATCGCTCATTGAAGCGGGTGTCGAACACGCCGATAACCGTTTCGCTGCCTTCACGAGAAACGTCAAAGTAATTCCAGCGAAAGGTGCGAGCGAAAATATTGCTCTTAGCGCGGGCTACGTTTGCTCGAACCACATAGCGTGTATCTAAGGCAGATAACCGATCCCCCAGTGGCTGTGTATGCTGTTGATTCCGCAAAGGCGCAACAACAGCGCAGCGACTGAGCTGTTTGGCAGACAAAAAAGTCAACTGCTGGTGCAGTTCACCTTGGTAGCCATGCGCTCCAGTGCTAGCCCAGAGCAACACAAAAAGGAGGTGACTCCTCCAATGCAAACACTTCTTCATCCGTTTTAAGCTCACATAAAAGCTCAGCAATAGACTTGTCCATGCCGGGCCAAATGGTTTCAGGCACTAGTTGCGCCGCGGGTTTAAGCACGAACAGTCGATCAATGGCGCGCGGGTGCGGAAGGGTAAACTCCTCTGTATGGCGAGTTTGCTGATCAAACAGCAACAAATCCAGATCCAGCTCGCGAGGTGCGTTGCGTACATATTTCTCTTCCCGCCCAAAGTCTCGTTCGATTGTTTTGAGCTCGCGAAGCAACGTTTCAGGTTTAAGGCCATCAATGGCATCAAAGATTACCGCCGCGTTTACAAACTCATCGGAACCCGGGGGGCAGTTGACTGGCGAGGTGCGAAATAGCTGAGAGCAACGAAGCGTATGAGGGCGAGCAAAAGACGCCAAAGCATGGATCGCAGCAACCACAGTATCCGTGGAGTCGCCTCGATTTGATCCCAACCCTATCAGTACCATTGCCGTTTGCGTCTCTCTACTTGTCGCGGCGTATTTACCCGCTCGTTAAAAACACCAGATTGCTCGAGCGCGTCATACTAGCACTGTGAGCTAAACAATTAGCCCGAATCTGCCCTTAGATTCTGACGGCCGACGGGCTTAGCGAATCACGACATAATAAAAGCGGCTGTTGCGAAATATACGCAACAACAGCTGTTGACTGTCTCGCCGAACAGCCTCTCGCATCTGCGCGATATCCTCGACAGCGATGCGATTAACGCCCACTACAATATCGCCTGCGCGAAGCCCAAAACCATAGGCTGGGCTGCGCCGCTCTACCTCAGTGGCGACGATACCAGAGCCGGACACCCGATCTCCCTCTTCACGTAAGTTTTGCAGCTGCACCCCCCGCAGCCGCGGTGACAAACTTTGCCCCGCAATCGATTGCTGCTCGTCAGCAACAATACGCAGGCTTGTGCGTTGTTTTATGCCTTGGCGCACATAGCGCACGACCACTTCATCACCAATAAACATTACCGCCGCTTGAGCTGAATAATCTGCCACCGTAAGAATCGGGTTATCGCCCATTTGGACAATCACATCGCCGGGCTCCAAACCTGCTGCCTCTGCTGAACTACCACTTTGAACATCAACGACGACGACCCCTTGAGGAATACCATCACCAGAGATAACACCGAATGCTTTGGCCAGTTCGCGATTTAACGGCTGCACTATGGCACCGACAAATCCCCGATTCACTTCTCCTTGGTCGATTAATTGGGCGGTGACAGCGCTGACCATGTTGGCAGGAATAGCAAAACCAATTCCAATGTTGCCGCCACTGGGGGCGAAAATCGCCGTGTTGATTCCAACAAGCCGGCCATTGAGATCGACAAGTGCGCCACCCGAGTTACCGGGATTAATGGGCGCATCCGTTTGAATAAAATCTTCGTAGCCTTCGATACCCAGACCGCTGCGGCCCAGCGCGCTAACAATGCCAGAGGTGACGGTTTGGTTCAGGCCGAAGGGATTACCGATGGCGACAACAAAGTCCCCTACGCGCAAGCGCGCACTGTCTGCATATTCGATAGCGATCAGATCTTGAGCAGGCACCTGCAGAAGAGCCAAATCTACCTCCGGGTCTGTACCGATTAGCGTTGCTTCTAAATTGCGGCCATCCGACACACCGATACTGATCTCGTCAGCGTTTTTCACCACATGGGCGTTGGTCACAATGTAGCCAGCCTCGGCATCAACGACTACCCCAGAGCCAGCGCTTTGGGTTCGCCTATAGCGCTGTCGGCTTTTAGGCACGTTAAAAAAGCGGCGGAAAAATGGGTCCTCCAAAAGACGATTGCTTTCCCGCACAACAGACCGGGTCGCAATATTGACGACAGCCGGATTCACTCGCTGCAACATATCAGCGAGGCTCGGTAAGGGTTGCAGTTCGCCTTCAGCACTGGATGAGGGGATGGCGGCGGGGAAAGCGGTCAACTGAGAGTGAAATGCTGATTTGCTTGCCGTGGTGGTGGCCTGCGGTGAGATAGGCGCCATCACTATTATCAGCGCAGCGACAATACTCACGGATACTGTGTGCATTGCAGATTGGGTGCGGTGCCTTTCCAATAGATTCTCCATTAGGTCGTCGCTTGCTCCTCGGGGGTTACGTCTCGATAGATACGCGGCTGTTTTCCAGCGCTGGCAACGAAAACGATGATCAATGCCAGCATCGATGAGGCCACACCCACCATGTAGGCATAAGTGTAGGTAGCACCGCCTGATGCATCAAAAATCAGGCCCATTCCATAGGGGCCAAATGCCAAGCCGAGAACGCTGATAGCGTTTGCCCGAGCGAACACCCGTGCATAGATTTGAGGCGGATAAATCTGCGCCAGCCAAAGCGGCTGGGTCATCAATAGATTGCCTACGCTGAGACCAAACAACCCAGCAGCAATCACTGCAAACATACCATTCGAAGCAAACGCGATACTTGTCAGACCAATCACCTGCAGGCACAAGTTACCCAAGGCGAATGAGCGAATGGAAATACGCGTAACCAGCCAGCCGCCAACAAATCGCCCACTGATGCTGCAAATAGAAAGCGCCTGAACCGCGTAGGCAGCGGTTGCAAAATCCGCAACAAGCTCCGTGCGGCTATACAAATGTGAGATCCCGCCAACTTGAGCGGCCATAATCAGAACATAGGCTCCTGCCAGCAACACATAGAAACGGCTGTTCACGGCGGAGGTGAGCAAGGCGGCATTATCCGTCTTGGTTTGAGCGCCAGCGGCGATTTGCGCCCCGGGCGCCTGTCGCATTAGGAAACACAGCGGTACTACGATCACCACAAGAATCAAGCCCAACAGTGGCATGGTCTGACTAACGCCCAGAGTGGTGATCAAGTGGGCAGAGAGCGGCGTTAACACCACTCCCCCCAGCGACAAACCTGTAGAGGCCAGCGCCAGCGCCATAGAACGCTGAGGGCCTGGAAACCACTGGGTGATTAAAGTCGTCGCCACGACAATAGAAATACCCGCGTTGCCGATACCAAAAAGTGTGAAGAGCCCGTAAACCTGCCAAACCTCTGTCGCCAAACCGACACTCCCTAAGGCCCCAGCAGCAATCAGCGTACCGATAATCATAATCGTGCGCACCGCAAAACGGCTAAGAAGCGACGCCACATACAGCCCGGCGACTCCGCCAACAACAAAGAACAGGCTAACAGCGAAAGAAATCTGCCCAACCGGAGCTGCCAACTCTGAAGACAGACGATTGATGTAAACGGACATATTGTAAAAACCCAGACCAGAACTCACGGTTTGGATAAGCATCAACGCCGCCACAATCACCCAGCCATAACGCTCCGTTACTGCCGATGCTGTGGTTTCTTGGGACATAGCAATTTCCGGATAATGGCCGATATGCGCTGAACCCTTAAAGTGAGCCAGCCCCGCACTATAGAATCAGCTACATTATAGGTCTATGCGGCGTGCACAAAGATCGATGCCGTAAATCAAACGCGATGGGGGTGGAAATGGAACTAAAAGACAAGATTGTCGTGGTCACCGGCGGCGCCAGCGGCATAGGCCGAGAAATGTGCAGGCGCTTTACGCGCGAGGGCGCTAACAAGGTTGTGGTTGCAGATCTCAACGGTGATGGGGCCCAAGCGGTGGCGGATGAGATTGGCAGCGTCGGTCATGCAGTGGACGTCAGCAGCGAGCAGGATCTGATCAATCTGATTAACGACACGGAAAACCAATTCGGGCCCATCGATTTGTTTTGTTCTAACGCAGGTATCGGGGTCGGCAAGGACATTTTCGAACCTGACAATGTTTGGCAAAAGATTTGGGAAGTAAACACTATGTCTCATGTGTGGGCCGCTCGGCATCTGGTACCCAAAATGATCGCTCGGGGCGGCGGCTATTTACTCAATACAGCATCTGCGGCGGGGCTACTCAGCCAAATCGGCTCAGCCACTTACGCTGTGACTAAACATGCCGCAGTGGCGCTTGCAGAGTGGCTCGCCATTACCTACGGCGATCAGGGAATTAAAGTTTCTGTGCTATGCCCGCAAGCGGTCCGCACGGCGATGACCGCAGCAGGCCCCGGTGTTGCCGGCGTGGACGGTATGATTGAACCCGAGCAGGCCGTCGATGCCGTCGTTGAAACCCTTCGCGAGGAACGCTTCTTGGTTCTGCCGCATCCGGAGGTTGTCGAATACATGCAGCGCAAGACTGCCGATTATGACCGTTGGCTTAAAGGGATGCGTCGCCTGCAGGCGTTATATACGGATTCGGAATCGTCTTAGCTTAATCGCGATCGATGTAGCCGTTGAGAGCTAACGCTTCAATGAGGCCGACTAATATGAGGTCGGTCACCACATGATCAAAAAGATCTTCTCGATGAAACAAATTGGAAAAACCACCCGTTGCGATAACCAGGGGGGGGTCATCAGCAAACGCCTCCCTGGTGATTCGCGAAGCCAGTTCACGCACCATGCCTACGTTGCTCCAATACAATCCACTTTGGATGCTCTCGATCGTCGTTTTACCTACTGCCGTACGGGTGGGCTTGATTTCCACCGAAGGTAACTTAGATGTCTTGGCCTCAAGAGCCTCCATGGCGAGGCGAATCCCGGGCATGATATTCCCGCCCAAGAAAACGCGATCCTTAGTAATCGCGCATACCGTTGTCGCGGTACCAAAATCGACGACGATCAGATTGCGGTCAGGGAACAACTTTACCGCACCCATGGCATCGGCAATGCGGTCACTGCCCACTTCCTTTGGATCTTTGTACCCGATCTTCAGTCCAGTCTTTAATCCGGGGCGGAGAATCATCGGCTCAATCGCAAAATACTTTTGACAACAAGCCCGCAAAGTGTAGTTGACCTCTGGCACAACCGACGATATTGCCACTGTGTCTATTGTTTCGGGGTCGACACCATTTTCCCGCAGCGCACTGCGCAGAAAGACGCCAATCTCATCCGACGTGCCTCGGCTTGTCGAGGCATAGCGGAACTGGCTCACCAACTCCTCTTGACGAAAAACACCACAAAAAATCTGGCTGTTGCCAACATCGAGCACCAGGATCATTAGGCAACTCCTGCAATCGGCGTATGCTGCAAATCCGAACCTAGAGGTACATTATCAATCAGTCTGATGGCCGCATCGCCCTGGCCAAGAACAACGGCCGCGCAGCGACGGGCGCCTAGGGTCTCAACATAGGCCACTTGAAACCCTGCTGATTGCAACGCCCGTTGCGCACCCTCATCCGTCGAAGCGTTTGCTAGCAGGACATTAAAGCGGCTCGCTAACTGGCGACCCTCTCGATCAAGCAGTCGGTTTCGCGAGGACATGGCCAAACCATCTGCCTCTCGCACAATTGGACAGCCAACAATTTCCGTAGGGAAGAAGAACGTGTCGCACATATCCTTGATCAGTGTGTACTGCTGGAAATCTTTAAGCCCAAAATAGGCCTTATCAGGTCGCACAAGGTTGAGTAGCTTCATCACCACCGTAAGCACGCCAGCAAAATGACCGGGCCTGTCCCTGCCACAAAGGCGATTAGAGAAATCGTTCTCATTCAGCTGAAAACGAAAGTCGTCACGATACATCTGCCCGTAGTCCGGTAGCAGGACCACGTCCACCCCTGCGTTTTCCGCCGCCTCTAAGTCTGCCTCAAGCGTGCTGGGGTACTTGGCGAGATCACCTGGGTCGTTGAACTGAGTCGCATTGACGTAGATCGATAAGACGGTGCAATCATTATCCCTCGCGCTGGTGCTCAACAATGACACGTGGCCCTGATGCAAGGCTCCCATTGTCGGCACGAATCCAAGACTCTGAGGCATACTCGCCCGCAGCGATTGCCATTGGGCCATGCAGGTAAGGATTCTCACCGATAAACCTCTTCACAATTTGGAAACAGACCGCCACTAACGTCACGATGAAAGTGGTTTACTGCGTCGCTGAGTAATCCATGGCCATCAAAGTAATGGCGCAAAAATTTTGGTTTGAAGCTCGGCGACATACCCAGCATATCCTGCAGCACTAGCACTTGGCCGTCGGTATGTAGACCCGCGCCAATGCCAATCGTCGGGATATCCAAGCTGCGTGTAATCTGCCGGCCGAGGGCTTGAGGCACACACTCCAGCACCATGGCAAAACAGCCCGCGTCCTGCAGCGCCATGGCATCTTGATAAATTTTCTCAGCATCGGATTCGGTGCGACCCTGAACTTTATGCCCGCCCAGCCGCTCAACAGACTGGGGCGTTAAACCCAAATGCCCCATAACTGGGACACCCGACTCCACAACGTGGGCTATCGTTTCCAGCTGGCCTGCCGCGCCTTCGATTTTGATGGCATTACTACCGGCTTGCATCAGCTCGCATACGGCATCCAAAACCTCGTTGCGCTCTCGCCGCGCTGCCAGAAATGGCATGTCGCCAACAATAAACTTGTCTGGTGCACCGCGCCGCACTGCGGCGATATGAGTCGCCATCATCGGCACAGTCGCATGAACAGTACTGTTAAATCCATGCATCACCATGGCAAGGCTATCGCCTACGAGCAATGTGTCCATCTCGGTATCGTTGAGTAGCTGCGCTGACCAATAGTCATAGCAGGTCACCATAGAAATTTTTTCTGATGCAAGCTTTCGACGATGAAAATCGTGAATATTCATATTGTCCTCCGGTACCTGTCCCGCCGCTTGGCACATTGCGTGCCGAGAACCCTATGGGTTGGGATCAAGTCCTATGTTGTCATTGAAAGAACGCCAAACTGCGCTTTTTCGCCCCTCTTTTTTTCTCGGATTTCAAACTGGCCATTTGCCGGGCCGACGACCCTAATTGCTTGATTACCGAGCCGTAACTGTCTGTCGCGTCTCCTTCCTTCGAGTATTCGAAACGGATAGAAGCGCGTGCCAACGTTAAGGGAAGGGGGATGGCAAAATCAATGCGAGAAAAACTTTTTTTTGGCAAATGAATGCTGAGTTGGGCACCTTGATTGACGACTAAATCACCGATTGAGATCGATAACAGCTCGTCGTGCAAGAACTTTCAGTAGATGCGCCCGGTACTCTGCCGAGGCATGCAGATCGCTATTGAAACCAACATCAGGCACATCGACATCATCGACCACCTCCGGCAAACACGATTGATTTAGCGCATCCTCTAGCGCGCAGGCACGAAAAGCGCAGGGCCCGGCACCGGTTACGCCGACACGAAAACCATCTGCAAACTCAGCAACCAATACACCTACCACTGCATAGCCAGAGGCCGGATTACGAAATTTCTGATACGTCGCACGGATCGGCAAGTTGAAGTCAATGCTAACCACCAAATCATCTGCCGCCAACGCCGTCTCGAAGAGATCACAAAAAAAACTATCTGCTGCAATTTGTCGGTCTTGAGTATTGATATCCGCACACAACCCCAAAATCGCTGCGGGTAAATCCGCCGCAGGATCTGAGTTCGCAATAGACCCTCCGATGGTGCCCCGATTACGTACCTGATTATCACCAATGGCTCCAGCAACCGTTGCGAGCACCGGCAAATGCTGCTGTATTAGCGGGTTTGCTACCACTTCGTTATGCCGCGTCAGCGCTCCAACCTGAATAACACTTTTTCCCGCAGCGTCTAGCCGTTGGATGCCCTGAAGCTCGCCAAGACCTGACAGATCGATTAGGTCGGACGGCGCAGCCAAACGCTGTTTCATCGTGGGTATCAGTGTCATACCACCACCGAGATACATCGGGTCTTCCGCTTGTGCAAAGAGCTCGCGCGCTTGGCTTAAGCTGTCGGGCCGGTGATAAGCAAAGGCGTACATTATCGATTCGCCTCGCTCTCTTGGGCTTTCAGCCGAGCAGCACCCTGTGCCACTGCTTCAACAATATTTTGATAGCCTGTACAACGGCATAAATTGCCCTCCAAGCCGCGCCGGATACCTTTAGCATCTAAATCGGCCTCATAGGTCACTAGATCTACCGCCTGCATAATCATGCCGGGCGTGCAAAACCCGCATTGCAGACCATGACAATCGCGAAAAGCCTCTTGCATCGGGTGCAGCGCATCGACGCTGCCGAGACCTTCAATGGTCATAACTTCGCAACCGCTGGCTTGAACTGCGAGCACCGAGCAAGATTTTACCGCCCTGCCATCAAGATGAACGGTGCACGCCCCGCATTGAGAGGTGTCGCAGCCCACATGTGTGCCGGTCAGCGCAAGACGCTCTCGCAGGAAGTTAACTAACAAGGCATTGGCTTCGACGTCCAATTGA
>CAJWZG010000112.1 GCA_913049565.1 uncultured Gammaproteobacteria bacterium | reverse complement strand
TGATGGACGACGCTACGTTGGTGTCTTGTTCCGCTTTTGGAGAGTCGATCGTGGCGCATATGTAAACCCTGTAGTTGCCAACCAAAAAACCCGCCGATGGCGGGTTTTTCAATTTTCACGCTCACAAATTGAAAATTAACTGTTACAAAATCAAAGGTGTTCTGCCGTGAACCGGTTTTTAGCCATGAACAAGCAAATGTCGGCAGTTTCGACTAACGCTCTCAAACCCCTGCGGGTGGATTATACTTAAGGCATGAGACGCAACAGCTTATGCAGATATTCCAAGGCTCCGGTCCGCTCCGGCTCCCAAGACAGCGATCGTGAGGGCGACGAAGGTGAGGGCGGCCTAGCGATCGCGCCGGCCAAGCCGAAGCTCAAGAGGCCGTCACTCTATCAGGTCATTTTGCTTAATGATGATTACACGCCGATGGAATTTGTCGTGTATGTGCTCGAGCAATTTTTCGGTATGAATCGTGAGAAAGCCACGCAGGTGATGTTGGCGGTCCATACTAAGGGTAAGGGTGTTTGTGGCATTTATCCGCAGGACATTGCAGAGACAAAAGCGGCACAAGTTAATCAAAGTGCGCGCGATAGTGGTCACCCGCTATTATGCGAGGTTGAGCCATCCATGGATAACGAAGAGGGTTAGCTGAATGCTGAGTAAAGAGCTCGAAAATACGCTCAACGAGACATTTCGTACGGCGCGAGCCCGACGCCACGAGTTCATTACCGTTGAACACTTGTTGCTCGCATTGCTCGATGATCCCACTGGTGTGCAGGTGTTAAAGGCTTGCCAGATAGACCTGGAAGAACTGCGCGGAGAGTTAATTGAGTTTATTGACTCGACAACCCCCTTATTGTCCGACGGAGATGACGGTCGCGACACCCAGCCCACTTTAGGGTTTCAACGCGTTCTTCAACGTGCGGTATTCCACGTCCAAAGTTCGGGTAAGCAAGAGGTCACGGGCGCCAATCTGCTGGTTGCAATGTTTTCAGAGCAAGAATCTCAGGCGGTGTATTTTCTGAAGGCACAGGGTGTTTCTCGCTTGGACGTAGTGAATTTCATTACCCACGGCATCGGTAAGGACGGCGACGAGGCGGGATCTGATGAGGCCATGTCGGCAGCCGAGGAGGAGGCCGAGGCCGTCGAAAAACGGCCGCTTGATGCCTATGCCACCAATCTCAATACTGAAGCCGAGGCGGGCAACATCGATCCATTGATCGGACGTCTCAACGAGGTAGAGCGTGTCGCTCAAATTCTGGCGCGGCGACGAAAAAACAATCCGTTGTTAGTGGGTGAGTCAGGCGTAGGCAAAACTGCAATTGCCGAGGGTCTGGCGAAAATGATCGTGGACGGTGATGTGCCGGAAACACTTAAAGATGCCATTGTTTATTCTCTCGACTTAGGCGCCTTACTTGCCGGCACCAAGTACCGTGGTGATTTTGAGAAGCGGTTGAAGGGATTGCTGGGGAACCTCAGTGATAACGACAATGCTATTTTGTTCATTGACGAGATCCACACCATTATCGGCGCGGGAGCGGCCTCGGGCGGTGTAATGGACGCCAGCAATTTGCTGAAGCCGTTGTTGGCTTCGGGCAAAATGCGTTGCGTCGGCTCCACCACCTACGCCGAGTACCGCGGTATATTTGACAAGGACAAAGCGCTGAGCCGTCGCTTTCAGAAGGTGGATGTTCTAGAACCGTCGGTCGAGGACGCCTACAAAATTCTCAAGGGCCTCAAGTCGCGTTTCGAGGCTCACCACAAGCTGAGATATACCGATAAAGCGCTGCGAGTAGCCTCAGAAATGGCGGCGCGATACATCACCGACCGGTTCTTGCCAGACAAAGCAATCGACGTTATTGATGAGGCAGGTGCTTTCCAGCAGTTGCAAGCGCCCAGCAAGCGTAAAAAGGTACTTGGCCCTGGTGATATTGAGGCGGTGGTCGCAAAAATTGCGCGTATACCACCTAAAACCGTTAGTAGCGACGATAAAGCGTTGCTGGGTAAGCTGGAAAGCAATCTCAAGATGACAGTTTTCGGTCAGGATGCAGCGGTGGGCCAAATGGTCGGTGCGATCAAATTGGCCAGAGCCGGTCTGCGAGGCGGGCACAAGCCAATCGCCTCTTTTCTGCTAGCGGGACCCACTGGAGTAGGCAAGACTGAGCTCACGAGACAACTGGCCTTGCAAATGGGACTGGAGTTACTGCGCTTTGATATGTCTGAGTACATGGAGCGTCACACCGTATCGAGACTGATTGGAGCGCCACCGGGCTATGTAGGGTTTGACCAGGGCGGCTTATTAACGGATGCCGTCAACAAACACCCGCACTCAGTGGTATTGCTAGACGAGATCGAAAAAGCGCACCCCGAGGTGTTTAACTTGCTGCTGCAGGTGATGGACCATGGCACGTTGACAGATAATAATGGGCGCAAAACGGATTTCCGCAGCGTGATTCTGGTGATGACGACTAACGCGGGTGCCGAAAATGTGAGCCGCCGCTCCATCGGATTCTCTATGCAAGATCACTCGACGGATTCGATCGAAGCCATCAATAGAACCTTCACGCCAGAGTTTCGGAATCGACTAGATGCTGTCGTACCTTTTGGTCCTCTTGGCGAGGACGTTATTCTGACAGTGGTCGACAAGTTTCTGACCGAGCTGCAAGGGCAATTGGACGAGCGACAGGTAGTCATAGACGTCGACGAGGAAGCCCGGCTGTGGCTTGTTGAAAAAGGCTACGACGCTACCATGGGCGCCAGACCGATGGAGCGCGTAATACAGGAGCACATCAAAAAGCCCCTTGCCGATATGGTGTTGTTCGGCGAATTAGTCAAGGGCGGTGCTGTAGCAATATCGGTCAATGCAGATCGCTCTGATTTGGCGATCTCTGTCTTGGTCGAGGAGAGTGAAGCCGTCGAGGCCTGATGAGCCTGCCGCGTTGTTGTCGCCACGCAGCCTTCGGCAGTGCTCGGTAGGCGTGCCGCCTTCGCCCCTCATGCCGCTGAAGACCGGCGGCTTTAGGGCTGGGCGCAATGAGATCTATCTTTCTCGGTAAGTAATGCGCCCTTTGGTCAAATCATAGGGTGTCAGTTCTACCCTCACTTTGTCACCGGTCAAAATACGGATGTAGTTCTTGCGCATCTTGCCTGATATGTGCGCGGTGACGACATGCCCGTTCTCAAGTTTGACCCTGAAGGTGGTATTGGGGAGGGTGTCGACGATTTCCCCTTCCATTTCGATTTGATCTTCTTTAGCCATTCAGGCTACGCCTCATTGATTAACAGGCCGGCACTGTATCGAAAAGTCTCGGATGAGGAAAGCGTAAGTACAGCAATTATTCATTCGCTGTCGTCAACGCGCGGATCAAGCAAATTGACCACCGCTGTCGTGTCTGGTGGAAAGGTTTGTTGGGTTTTTTGCTGTTGCCAGTGGCCATCAATGAATAACTCAAGCGGTGAGAACCGCGCCTTGTAGGACATTTTGCGACAGCCGTCGATCCAGTAGCCGAGGTAGATATAGGGGAGTCCTCTTGCTTTGGCCTCTCTGATTTGTAGAAGAATCGCCTCAGTGCCTAAACTCCGCTGAGGCTGATCGGGATCAAAAAAAGTATAAATAGCGGCCAGCCCATCTAACATCTCGTCGGCGACCGTCACTGCCACTAGTTTGTTGCCCTGATACAGCCTGTAATAGTGAGCGCAGCCAAGACCGTCATTCAGAAACGATTCATATTGCTCCCGCTCAGGAGGATACATATCCCCATCAGCATGACGTGACTCAATGTAATATCGGTATAAATCGTAGGCTTCATCATCAAGAATGGATTCTGAAACTTCTAAACGTAGGTCAGCATTGCGGCGCTCGATTCGCCTTTGCGTGCGACTGAGTGTGAACTCGTTAACGCGAACGCGAGAGGCAATGCAGGCACTACACTTGCTGCAGTGCGGGCGGTATACATGGTCACCGCTTCGACGGAATCCCAGCAGGGACAGTTGTGTATACAGTTCCTGGCTCAGTTTCTGCCTTGGGTCCACGAACAGTGTTGTCGCCTCTTCCCCTGCGAGATACGAGCAGCGATGAGGAAAGGTGGTGTACACCTTAATCTCTCTAAGCGAAGCTGTCATAACAGATTCCGCACCTCCCGTGGCACCTGCCCTTGCAGACGCACATCAAGCGCCTTAGGGGTGATGGGCAGTAAACAATGTGGGTTGTCTAAAATCGATGCCATAGGTTGCTTTATAGCGTCCCGCAGGGCTTTTTCAAAGTCTTGACGCGATATTAATGTGGCGCCAAGTGATTCGAGGTGAGGACTATAGACCTGGCAGTCTATGACCTCGACACCATAATCAACGCAGAGTTTCGCGAGAGCCGTAAAAGCGGCTTTCGATGCGTCGGCCTCCTCGTGGAACATGGATTCACCAAAAAAAACATTGCCAATCAAAAGGCCATATAGGCCACCTACCAATAAATCACCCGAGAACACTTCAATCGAGTGCGCAATCCCTAAGTCGTGAAGTGTCATGTAAGCCTGCAACATTTCTCCCGTAATCCACGTATCAGCGCCCGTACTTTCACGCTGACGCGTCTTAGCGCAGCAATGGATCACGCTTGTAAAGTCCGTGTCGTAGCGGATCAACCAATCTTTGTTTCGTAGTGTTCGACTCAGCGACCGACTGATGTGAATGTCAGAAGGCCTAAGCACCATCCTAGGGTCGGGCGACCACCAGAGGATCTCTTGTCCCTCATGGAACCAAGGGAAAATACCTTGCGCGTATGCAAGCAGTAACGTTTCCGGAGAGAGGTCACCCCCGTGAGCCAGAAGCCCATTAGGCTCTGATAATGCTCGACTTGTCGGAGGGAAAGGGTTGGGCGCCACTTCAGTCCTGGCGGAGTCCGTCTAGGTATTTTTCAGCATCTAGCGCAGCCATACATCCAAATCCTGCAGAGGTGATGGCCTGTCGATAAACGTGATCAGCCACATCTCCTGCCGCGAAAACACCGCCCACACTGGTGTGAGTGACACAGCCTTCGGTGCCGGAATGGACGGTTAAATAGCCGCCGACCATCTCTAATTGGTCTTTGAATAAATCGGTATTAGGTTTGTGGCCTATAGCGATAAATACGCCAGATAAGGTGATTGAATCGCAGTCTTCAGGTTCAGTGGTTGAGCGGATGCGGATGCCCGTGACGCCACTTTCATCCCCGAGTACTTCATCCAAGGTGCGATGCCAATGGGTCTCTATTCTGCCTTCGTTGACCCGCTGCATGAGGCGGTCTTGTAAGATTTTTTCGGCCCGGAGAGAGTCTCGACGGTGAACAAGATGTACCTTGGAGCAGAGATTGCTCAAATAAAGTGCTTCCTCGACCGCGGTGTTGCCGCCGCCGACCACCGCAACTTCTTGACTACGATAGAAGAATCCGTCGCAAGTGGCGCATGCGCTAACCCCTTTGCCCATGAACGCCGTTTCCGATGGCAGGCCCAAGTATTGAGCCGAGGCCCCCGTCGCAATGATCAAAGCATCACAAGTGTATTCCGACGTACCCGTTAACTGAAACGGACGCTCCTGCAGATTTACCGATTCAATATGATCAAACACCACGCTGGCTTCTAACCGCTCTACATGCGCCTGCATCTGCTGCATGAGCTGTGGCCCCTGTAGGTCATGGCTTCCGCCAGGCCAGTTTTCCACTTCGGTAGTGGTGGTCAGTTGACCGCCTTGCTGCAGTCCCGTGATGACCACTGGGCTGAGATTGGCGCGAGCGGCGTAGACCGCTGCGGTATATCCGGCAGGGCCTGACCCCAAAATGATCAATCGGTGATGAGATGCGTTGCTCATGATGGTGTTCCGTTACAGCTGAGGGACAAGATTGTAGTCAAGGTTGAAGGGTATCGCAGGTCGCCCCCTTAGACCAGACGAACGGCACGCGAAGGTCAGAAAATAAACCCGCATTGGTCTTATAAAACGTCGGAAATTCATGCCATTACGAAACTAATCAGCTGAGTGCCTGTGGTAATATAGGGCTTTACCGAACGGGTTGCATAGTGGTGGCAAGCAAGGCAAAAACCGCTCAAAAGACAGAAGGGGCTGATCAGGCTCGCGGTCGGCGGCGCATCCGTGACGTCCTGTTTATCAGCGTTGGCGCGATGTGTTTGTTTGTGCTGATGGCGCTTATGACCTTCAGTGAGACGGACCCGGGCTGGTCCGCCAGCGGGACTGGGGTGCCAATCGAAAACCTGGGTGGTGTGACAGGGGCCTTTTTTGCAGATGTGTTCTACGCCTTGGTAGGCTCGGCCGCTTATTTGGTGCCGCTTCTACTCGCCTATCGCGCGATTTCACTGTTATTCACCGAAGACCAGCATCAAGCCGTTGACTGGCAGATGATGGGTTTGCGGACACTGGGATTGCTGCTCTTGGTTGTGTCTGCTACGGCGCTGCTGTCGCTCAATGATGGAGGTTTTTCCCGCCTGCCCCAGGGAGCTGGTGGCATTTTGGGTGCGGCGATTGGAGAGGGTTTCGATCAGGCTTTTAATCCGGTGGGGGCCCGGCTGGTTCTGGTGAGCTTGTTTTTATTGGGCCTCACCGTATTTGCCGATATCAGTTGGCTGGGGGTGGTTGATTGGCTGGGAAGCAAGACGCTCAACGGCGGGCAACAACTCAGGCAACGTTTCGTGGAAAAAATGGATCAACTGCGCGACCGGCGCGCCAGAGAAATGCAACTTGAAGAGCGCAAGCTGCAGATTGAAGAGCATGTGGCCAAGGAAAAGAAGCGAGCGCCCCCCAAAATTAAGGCCCCCAAGCCAGTCGCTGTCACCGGCACTAAGGTCGAGCAGGAAAAACAGAAACCCTTATTCGATATTCCATTGTCAGGTGAGCTACCACCGCTAGATCTTTTGGACGCGCCGAGCGAAATAGGGCAGAGGGGATACTCTGCTACCGAGTTGGAGTCGCTATCTCGTCTGCTGGAGTTAAAACTCAAAGACTTTGGCATTATTGCAGAGGTGGTTGCCGTTTATCCGGGGCCTGTGGTCACTCGTTTTGAAATACAGCCGGCAGCGGGAGTAAAGGTATCAAGAATATCTAATTTGGCCAAGGACTTAGCAAGGTCTTTGGCAGTGATTTCTGT
Source organism: uncultured Gammaproteobacteria bacterium (assembly GCA_913049565.1). Next base: position 1,773 of record CAJWZG010000112.1, on the reverse strand, counting down.
TCGAGTTGTCGAGGTCATTCCCGGTAAGAGCGTGGTCGGGGTTGAAATTCCAAACGCTGATCGTCAGACGGTTAATTTCCGTGATGTGCTTGCCTCCCGGACTTTTGAGGATTCCAAGTCGCCGCTGACACTGGCACTGGGCCATGACATTGCAGGCGCCCCTGTAGTAGCCGATTTAAGCAAAATGCCGCACCTGTTGGTTGCAGGGACAACGGGCTCCGGCAAGTCGGTGGGGGTAAACTGCATGCTGGTTAGCCTGCTGTACAAGGCGACCCCTGCCGAAGTTCGATTAATACTTGTTGATCCAAAAATGCTTGAGTTGTCAGTTTACGACGGCATTCCGCACTTACTGACGCCGGTCATTACCGATATGAAGGACGCGGCTAACGGATTACGTTGGTGCGTTGCGGAGATGGAGCGACGTTACAAGTTAATGTCGTTGTTGGGCGTGCGGAACCTCCAGGGCTACAACCGAAAAGTGTCTGATGCCCTGAAGCAGGGCAGCCCCATCCCGGATCCTATGTGGAAACCCGATCCGGTACTGGAACTGACGGAAGAGGAGCAGCCGCATCCCGCCTTGGATAAGCTGCCCAGCATCGTTGTGGTAATCGATGAATTCGCCGATATGATGATGATAGTCGGCAAGAAGGTGGAAGAGCTCATTGCTCGTATCGCCCAGAAGGCCCGGGCAGCAGGTATTCATCTAATACTGGCGACTCAGCGTCCTTCTGTGGACGTTATCACAGGTCTGATTAAGGCCAATATTCCATCACGAATCGCCTTTTCTGTGAGCTCCAAGGTCGACTCGAGGACCATCTTGGATCAGGGAGGTGCTGATCAGCTTCTGGGCTATGGTGACATGCTCTATTTGCCCGCCGGGTCCAGTGTGCCGGTCCGCATTCACGGTGCATTTTGTTCGGATGATGAGGTGCATCGAGTAGTGGGTGACTGGAAACGACGGGATGATCCTCAGTATCTTGATGGGTTATTGGACGAGGGTGGTCAAACGCCGGTGACCGCGAATGAAATCCAGACGGCAGCGGCGGGGGATGAGGACCCCGAGGCTGATCCACTGTACGACGAGGCGGTGGACTATGTGTGTCGAAGCCGGCGCGCCTCTATTTCCTCTGTGCAACGTAAGTTAAGAATTGGGTACAACCGGGCAGCCCGCCTGATTGAGACGATGGAGATGGCGAGCGTCGTATCCGAGATGGGCAGTAACGGCCAACGAGAAGTACTGGCGCCACCGCCGCGGGAAGACTAAATGCAGCATTTAACACTGTCGATTTTTATTGGGCTGTTTGCCCCCGCTATGGTTTACGCGGACGTGCTACATGACCTTGCAGAAAAACACAGTTTTGCTGGACGGTTTACACAGAGAGTGATCAGTCCAGAGGCGACTGTGCTGGAGACCGCCACTGGCCAATTCCGGTTATTGCGCCCCGATTATTTTTGGTGGGAGATTGAGTCACCTGAACGCCAATTGTTGATTGCGGTGGGCGATACATTGACGCAAATCGATTGGGATTTAGAGGTGGTGGTAGAGCGAGAAATCACAAATGAAACGCGCAGCACATTGCACTGGTTACTCGCACCTCGGTCAGACCTGGAGAGCGCTTTTGAGATCACATTGTCAGATGCTGAGGCGCTGTTAACGCCCGTTGGAGAAGGTACAGGTGTCCTGAACATCGCCATCAGCCGAGTGAACAATGAGCTTTGGACGCTCAGGGTTACCGACTTGGGTCGTCAGGTGCTGGAGTTCTCTCTCCTCGA
>CAJWZG010000111.1 GCA_913049565.1 uncultured Gammaproteobacteria bacterium | reverse complement strand
GATGCTCTTTACTTCCCAGCCTATGAGCACCAAGCCTGCTTCGAACTTGTCTTCAATGAAATAGTCATGCCGCGCGCGTCTGTTTTGCGCAATGCTGCCCGGGCTGGTTTTCTTTCCTGACTTTGCCATTGAACGATCCGAGTGCATAAGGTTGATAAGCCGTTGCCACTATACAGCAGTGGAAGATCCGACAGCGTATCGAACGGCTCATAGTTGTTAATTTCAGTAGTACAATAATCTGGAACAAATTTAAGGGCTCGTTATGGCGACATCTTCCACTTCTGCATCAACGCAGCGTTGGTCAAGCCGCTGGCTGTTCGTGCTGGCTGCTGCCGGCTCCGCTGTAGGTCTTGGTAATATTTGGAAGTTCCCCTACATCGCTGGTGAAAACGGTGGTGGCGCGTTTGTGCTGATCTATCTCGCTTGTATTGCTGCGGTAGGCATACCCATCATGGTGAGCGAAGTGCTTATGGGGCGCCAAGGTCGATCCAGTCCAATACACACCATGCGCAAACTGGCGCGAGCTGCCGGGCGGAGTCAGCGCTGGTCAATCTTGGGCTGGATGGGTGTGCTTGCCGGTTTTTTGATTCTCTCGTACTACGCAGTCATCGCAGGTTGGGCAGTCAGCTATATTTGGGCCAGCGGTAGCGGCTCCTTTGAGGGTGCCACGGCACAAGCGGTTAGTGAGAGCTTCGATGCTTTCCTCGCAAGCCCCTTGCAGCTTATCGCCTATCAGACGGGATTTATGGTGCTAACGATTTGGATCGTCGGTCGCGGCGTCACCAAGGGGCTTGAGGCAGCGATCCGCTGGTTTATGCCATTGCTATTTTTGTTACTGATCGCGCTGCTGATTTACAGCTTCAACTCTGGTGGTTTTGAACAGGGTTTCGCCTTTATGTTTGACATCAGGTGGGAGGCGGTGACTGCTGATTCATGGCTAATCGCCATGGGCCAAGCTTTTTTTACCTTAAGCCTTGGCATGGGAACCATGATGGCCTACGGGGCTTATGTGCCTGACGACGCTAACTTGAGTACGACGGTTGTCACCATTGCGGGTTTGGATACGCTTATCGCCTTGGCGGCCGGTTTGGCGATTTTTCCTATCGTTTTTGCGAATGGGCTTGAGGTTGCTCAGGGACCGGGCTTGACCTTTGTTACCTTGCCGCTCGCATTTGGTCAGATGCCCTTGGGCAATATTTTCGGGGCATTGTTTTTTTTGCTCCTCAGTTTCGCTGCAATCACCTCGGCTATTTCTTTGACCGAGCCAGCCCTTGCCTTTTTAGTAGAAGAATACAACGCGAAACGCCAACGTGTGGCGGTCAGCTTAGGTGTGATTTGTTGGGTGCTGGGTTTAGGTACCGTGTTCTCGTTCAACCTGTGGAGTGATGTCACATTTGTCGGTGGATTGACATTTTTCGAGACCGTCGACTATTTTTCTCAAAATATTCTGCTGCCTCTTGGAGGTATGCTGATCACATTTTTTGCGATTTGGCTGCTCCCCAGAGATATGGTGAATCGACAATTGGGTATAGATAACCCTATGATTAGCTGGGCGTGGCGGATCGTTGCGGGCGTTATAGCCCCGCTGGGCGTCCTTACGGTTTTCCTGAGCACAGTGTGGCAATAGTGTCTGGTCTCTGGCAGTGATAGAAATAGCTCGCTCATGTTTGCTGCTGGTGAACGCATCCGGTTGCTACGAGGTTGTTGCAGATGTAGAGCGCTACCACGAGTTCTTGCCGGGCTGCGAGCAGGTCGCTGTGTTGCAGCGCGGTCGAGATGCTGACGGCGCCGCGTTGGTTGAGGCGCAGGTGACGGTTCGCAAAGCCGGTGTTGAGTATCAGTTCATAACCCTAAACAAAGGCGTTGCCAGTCAACGAATTGAGGTCTCCTTGAAAAGTGGACCTTTCGAGCGACTTGAGGGCGTATGGCATTTTAAACCTCTTGGAGACGAGGGCTGTCGAGTCAATTTGCAGTTGGTTTTCGAAGCCAATGGCATGCTTGCAACGCTGCTAAACCCTATGGCGCAAAAAGCTGCAGACCGAATGGTGGATGCCTTTTCTAAACGCATTAATGCGGTTGGTGAAGAGGGTAGGTAATGTGATTCGGGTCAGCGCGATCTACGCCCAGTCGCAGGAGCAGTCCGAGGTTGAGTTAACTCTAAATGAGGGGTCGACGATTGCCGACGCGATTACGCAACTTCGGTTAACGACTCGATGCGCTGATTGGCCCTTAGATGCTGGGAGTTTCGGTGTCTTTGGAGAGCAAAAATCCGTTAACTTTGTGTTGAACTCTGGTGATCGCATGGAGTTTTATCGCCCTTTAGCAATGGACCCGAAGACGGCTAGGCGGCTTCGAGCTGCCTCTCAAGGCAGCAAAAAATGAGTTCTCGTTATTAAATCGAAGGTTTAACCGGTCGGTTCGGTGTCCTCGTAAATGGCCTCGGTCTTTCGTTCTTCGGTTTCTTCTGTATCGACCTCAACCTCTTTGGGCACGTAATCGCCCGAAATCGATGCCAATGTCTCCCCATCAAATGTGAGAACCACCTTGAAGGCCTGTGTAAAATAGTCTGGCACTTCAAGGGTATAAATATAGACCCACTCATCCTGACTAAACGGATCGAGTAGCACGGGTGCTCCCATCACGAACTCAACCTGATTGCGAGTCATCCCCGGCTCCAGCCGGTCGACCATTTCTTGGGTAATGACGTTGCCTTGCTGAACAGACAATTTGTAAACCCTAGGGATCTTAAAATCCGACAGTTTAAGTTGTGGCAGGCTGCATCCACCAACGCTCAGTACCAAAACGGCTGATAAGAGATATTTCATGTAGCGATAGTAATGGCTCGTTGGACGAAGCACCATGGCTTATCGCTCAGTTCTCTTTGCATCTAGGCGCGGATATCGTCAAAAAGTCATAGTCGTGAGCTATGCACTGGTTGCGGATGCTTCGGTTAGCAGCGTTTTAGCGTAGTCGCGCGTTTTATCAGTCACATCAGCGCCGGCCAACATGCGTGCGAGCTCTTCAATTCTTTGCTTAGAGTCAAGGGGAGTTATGTTTGTCTGAGCACCGTCCTTAACTACGCACATGTGGTTATGAGATCGTGCAGCCACCTGTGGTGCATGAGTGACACAAATAACCTGACTACGCTGGGCCAACTCGCTCAAGATGCGTCCAACCGTGTCTGCGGTGGTTCCCCCTACCCCAACATCGGCCTCATCGAGGATCAAGCAAGGCAACTCACTGCGCTCTGCAGCGACAATTTGAATGGCGAGATTGATGCGGGTTTGTTCGCCGCCAGAAGCGATGCGATTAAGCGGCCCGGGCTCGAAACGCTTATTGGTGCGAACGTGAAACTCGATTTGCTCAAGGCCGAATTCGCTCTCTTGCTCATGAAAGACCACACTTAACTCGCCTTCTTTAATACCCAAAGCATGAATATTTCGGCCAACGGCGTCTGTGAATGATTTCGCTTTCTTTTGTCGTTGTGCTGAGAGTTTTCCTGCTTGGGTTAAGAAAGACTGATGCTGCTGCTGCTCCTGAGCTGCCAGCGTATCCAGCGTCGTTCTGTCCGACGCTATGGCATCAAACTCTTGCTGTAAAAAATGCGCGTGTTCTGCCAATTGCTCAGGCTGCACTTTGTGCTTGCGTGCCAGTTCATAGAGCTGTTCCAGTCGCGACTCAGTGTTTGCAAGCGCTTGAGGATCGACGACCACTTGGTCGGTGTACTGCCTCAGGTCTCTGCCTGCATCGTCGATTAACGCCAGAGCCGAGTTGAGTGTTTCAACCCCAGATGCCAAAGCAGCGTGACTGTCATCGATACCTTCTATCACCTTGGTCGCCTGACGTAGGCTGTCGATCTCCTCCAGACTGGACTGAACTTGGGCGAGTTGGGACAAGATACTCTGCGCCTGGGCTAATCGCTTGTGCTCAGTTTCTAGCGAGGGTAGTTCTCCATCCGCGATGCCGACGGCTTCAAATTCTGTAAGCTGATAGCTTAGAAGATTCTTTCGATCCTCTTGGTTGTCAATGGCGAGCGTTAAGCGCTTGATCTCGCGAACGCTAGTTTGCCAATCATGCCAAAGGCGCGAAACATCTTCGGCCAGCGACTTTGCTTCCGCGAACTCGTCCAGCATGGAGCGTTGTACATTACGATCACATAGGCGCTGATGCTGATTTTGATCCTGAATATCAACCAATTGCTCAGTTGCCGCTTTGAGGTAACTAAGCGTCACCGGCACATTGTTAATAAATGCTCTAGAGCGCCCTTCGGCACTTATTACACGCCGTATCAGACAATGATCGTCCACCGTGTCTATCAACTCATCGGTGCAAAGTTGCTGGTGGAGATCTGAACCTTGGCGAATTGCGAACTCTGCACAGATGTCGGCTTTTTCGCCCCCCGGTCGGATGCTATCGGTACGGGCGCGATCACCCATCAACAATCCCAAAGCGCCCAGCAATATAGATTTGCCAGCGCCCGACTCACCGGTAATACCGGTTAAGCCCGGTGCAAAACTGATGTCGAGTTGATCGACAAGAACATAGTTTTGAATGGTAAGTTGGTTCAGCATACAGACGAGAAATGGATTCAAAGGCTTCAGGGTAACACCGAATCGCCTCAGCGCACCCCTTGATGGGAGCGAAGATGGCAGAGACGAAAGGGTCAATATTCAGTCCTTGATGAGCCCCAGACCTAGTATAAGATCTTTGGATTGGAGATTGGACTGAAATCGTATGACAGGTGGCAATACCAACGGTTCTTTGGATGGTGAAGTTGATCATCGCGCCCAACAACTGTTGAAACTGTTGGTCGAGCACTACATATCGGATGGCACTCCAGTCGCTTCAAAGGCGTTGGCTATGCTGCCCCAGGTGCAAGTCTCCTCCGCTACCGTGCGCAATGTAATGGGCGACCTCGAAGCGCTCGGTCTAGTCCGCTCGCCACATACCTCCGCGGGCAAGGTTCCGACCCATTTGGGGTTACGATTTTTTGTCGATACGCTTTTGAGCGTAGAACCTTGGCAAGAGGATCGCATCGAGCAGCTTGAAAGCGAACTTAATCCCAACATGACACCCAGCGAACTGCTGGCCACGGCGTCTCAAATGCTTTCGCAGTTCACACAAATGACATGCCTAATTACGACGCCGCGAAAGAATCATGTCAATCTGCTGCAATTGGAGTTTCTGAGCTTAGATGAACACCGCATTCTTGTGATCTTGGTGCTAGATGATCGTGAAGTGCAAAATCGAGTGATCCATGTGGAGGAGCCATTCTCGGATAATGAGTTGTCGCAGGCGGCTGCGCTTATCAATCGAGAATTTGGTGGCCGACCCTTAATGGAGGTTCGTCATTCTGTTATCAGCAGCATGCGCGAGGACAAAGAGCAGATGGATGCGTTGATGCAACGTGCTTTAGACGTTGCGGCACAGGCGATGCCTGGCGCAGACGGGGGCGAGCAAGAGCTGCTGGTGAGTGGCGAGCGTCGCTTGCTTGACTTCACCGCCGATACGTCAGTGGTTAAAAGTCTCTTTGACGCGATATCGAAAAAGGGCAGAGTGCTTACCTTGCTGGACCAATGTTTGGAAAGTACCGGCGTTCAGTTGTTTATCGGTAAAGAGTCCGGATATCGTCCCTTGGGAGATATGTCCTTAGTAACATCGTCTTATCGGGTGAATGGTGATTTGGCGGGTGTTCTCGGGGTCATAGGCCCCACTCGCATGGACTACAAAGATGTGATTCCTGTTGTTGATGTAACAGCCAAGGTATTGAGCGCAGCGATGCGCAACGGGTCTTAATCGCGGGTAACCCAATTTCGTCGATTAGCCTTGTTTTCTGTGGGTCTGGCCGTATATATCTGCTGCTAAAGAGAGCGAGTGAAAGATATGGCGGATGATCCGATAAACAACAAAGACGGCGAAAAGCCCCTCGATGCAGATTCTGAACATGCTGCAGATGACGAATCAACGCCTAGTGCCGAAGCCGAATCCATCTCAGCTGGCGAGAGTTCTGATAGTGTTCAATCGCAGCCGTCGGCAGAGCTAGGAGAACCAGATGCTGCGGCTGAGCTTGCAGAGATCAAAGACCAGCTGTTGCGCACTGTTGCAGAAATGGAAAACGTTCGTCGGCGATCCCAGCGCGACATAGAAAATGCACATAAATTTGCTGTAGAGAAACTGCTAAGCGACCTGCTTCCAGTAGCCGACAGTCTAGAGAAGGCAGAAGAGGCTGCGAAATCTACGGATGATGCCGCTAGTATGGCGGAGGGGATTAGTCTGTCGCTTAAGCTGTTTGTTGGCATTCTCGAAAAGTCTGGAGTGACAACGATAGATCCCCTGGGCGAGCCCTTCGATCCCCAGTTACACGAGGCGATGGCCATGGTGCCCAACCCTGACGCTGAACCGAACTCGGTGATGGATGTAATGCAACGGGGATATACGCTTAATGGACGCCTGGTGAGAGCAGCTAAAGTCATCGTTGTCAAAAGCGGCTAGCGTAGAACGATGTTCTTTTACCTCAGCCCTTGAAGAAAAAGCGTTCGACCAAACATAGACACAACCAGTAAAGACAGCTGGATCTTTTTATAGCAGCGAAGCGCCTGAAAGCCGCGTTTCGTGCGAGCAGAAGCGGAGAAGACAATGGGAAAAATCATCGGTATCGACCTAGGCACAACCAACTCTTGCGTATCGGTTTTGGACGGCGGTGATGCGCGGGTTATTGAAAACTCAGAGGGTGACCGCACTACGCCCTCAATTATCGCGTACACCGAAAGCGGCGAAATTTTGGTAGGACAAAATGCCAAACGGCAAGCCGTGACCAATCCCATAAACACGGTATTCGCGGTAAAGCGTTTGATTGGGCGTAAGTTCAAGGACGACGTCGTGCAAAAAGACATAAAGATGGTGCCTTACACCATCGCTGGAGCACCGAACGGCGATGCGTGGATTGATGTAAGCGGCGAACAACTGGCGCCGCCGCAAATCTCTGCTGAAATCCTAAAAAAGATGAAAAAAACGGCAGAAGAGTACTTAGGTGAGGATGTCAGCGAAGCCGTGATTACAGTGCCTGCTTATTTCAACGACTCCCAGCGTCAGGCGACAAAGGACGCTGGTAAAATTGCTGGCCTCGATGTTAAGCGAATTATCAATGAGCCTACAGCGGCGGCGTTGGCTTACGGTTTGGATAAAAGCCGAGGCGACGCGAAAATCGCCGTGTATGATCTGGGCGGTGGCACCTTTGACGTATCAATAATCGAAATCGCCGAGGTCGACGGTGAGCACCAGTTTGAGGTGTTATCGACGAATGGTGATACTTTCTTAGGTGGCGAAGATTTTGACCTAAAGATCATCGATTTTCTGGCAGACGAGTTCGAAAAAGAGAACGGGGTTGACCTGCATAATGACCCGTTGGCACTGCAGCGACTTAAGGAAGCTGCAGAAAAGGCGAAGATAGAACTGTCGAACAGCCAGCAGACCGAAGTGAACTTGCCGTACATCACTGCAGATCAAACCGGGCCCAAGCATTTGGTAACGAAGCTGACACGCTCGAAGCTGGAGTCTTTGGTTGGCGAGCTGGTGATCCGAACTATCGATCCATGTCGAGTGGCGCTGCAGGACGCTGACCTGAGTATCGAAGATATTGACGACGTGATCCTCGTGGGCGGTCAGACTCGTATGCCCATGGTGCAAGAACACGTTAAAGGCTTCTTTAAGAAAGATGCGCGCCGGGACGTGAACCCAGATGAAGCGGTTGCCATGGGTGCTGCGATACAAGCGGCTGTTCTGGCTGGCGACGTCAAAGATGTTTTGTTGTTAGATGTCAGCCCTCTGTCTCTGGGTATAGAAACCATGGGACAGGTGATGAGCGTGTTGATCGAAAAGAACACGACGATACCGACGAAAAAGACGCAGGTGTTTTCGACGGCAGACGACAATCAAACGGCGGTAACCATTCACGTATTGCAAGGAGAACGTAAACAGGCCGGGCAAAATAAATCGCTTGGACGTTTCGACTTGTCAGATATTCCACCCTCCCCCAGAGGCGTGCCGCAAATCGAAGTTGCCTTTGACATAGACGCTAATGGAATTCTGAATGTGTCGGCTAAAGACAAAGCGACAGGTAAGGAACAATCCATCGTGATTAAAGCCTCTAGCGGTCTTTCGGATGAAGAGATCGAGCAAATGATTCGTGATGCGGAGGCGCACTCAGAGGAAGATAAGAAGTTTGAAGAGATGGTTGCCATGCGCAATCAGGCAGATGGGTTGATTCACGGTGCGCGTAAGGCTGTTGAAGACGCCGGAGACAAAGCAACGGAAGAAGAGAAATCTGCTATCGAAGCCGCGGCAACGGACTTAGAAGAAGCGCTTAAAAGCGAAGATAAAGACGCCATAGAAGCAAAGGTGAAAGTTCTCTCTGAGGCTTCGGCTGAGTTGGCACAGAAGATGTACGCTGAGCAAGCCCAAGCCGCAGGTGGTGATGGAGAAGGTGCGTCGGATGGTGATGCGGTTGATGCGGAATTCGAAGAAGTAAAAGATGAGAAAGAGCAAAAGCAGTAAATAGCTCGAGTCCTAGAGAGCCCGCTAGAAAGCCACCGTTAGGTGGCTTTTGTCGTTCACCTGCCTTGATGTTGGTTGTGTGAGGCAGGGCTGAGGTCGTTAAGGAATAGCATGGCAAAGAGAGATTATTACGAAGTCCTAGGAGTTGACCGGGGCGTCTCTGATGGTGACCTGAAGAAGGCCTACCGCCGCATCGCCATGAAGTTGCATCCAGATCGAAATCCGGGAGACGAGGCCGCTGAAGAGCAGTTTAAGGAAGCCAACGAAGCTTACGAAGTGCTCAGTGACGCCGAGAAAAAGCAGATTTACGATCAATACGGGCACGATGGATTAGACCCGAACAGCGGGGC
>CAJWZG010000110.1 GCA_913049565.1 uncultured Gammaproteobacteria bacterium | reverse complement strand
CGTTGCCCCAGATTAACAACCCCCTACCTTGTCGTTTGCCGTCTGAGAATTCGCCGGTGTAGCGTCGGCCATCTGACCATAGATACAGCCCCTCACCATTGGGTAGGTCGTTAGCGAACTCGCCTTCATAGCGGTCACCGTCAGCCCAAATATAGGTGCCGGTGCCATTGAGAACTCCGTCGACGACATCACCTTTATAGCGGTCGCCATTAGGTAAGCTCAGTTCCTCGCGAGCCGCGAAAGCGGAGCCTGAGAGCAACATCAGGCCAACAACGAAAACGCGCCAATTCTGCATACAAGAAAACTCCGATACACTGCCAGTGTCGAAGCAAACCCTACTGGAAAGCAAATTTTATTCTCGATAGCCGTCTTTTTTGTCGTTGGGATATGCAGTGGATTCGTTGGCGGTCTGTTGGGGATTGGCGGCGGTATCATCATCGTGCCCATTCTTTACTTGCTGTTTTCCCAAACAAACCTTTATCCGCCTGACCTTGTTTTGCTGATTGCAGTAGCCACTTCGTTGACCTGCATTGTATTTACTTCGGCCTCTGCGGCCTATGCGCAGATCAAGGCGAAACGGGTGCTTTGGCCAATCGTGACTCAATTGCTACCCTTTTTGCTGCTTGGCAGCGCTCTGGCTGCCTACATTGCTCCAGTGATACCGGCACAGGTTCTGCGTTTTGGGTTTGCTCTATTTATTGCCAGTGTGGCGTTCATTATGTTTTTCGATTGGAAGCCAGCCCCAAACCGTCGGCTACCTGAAGGCATTGGCGCGGCTCCCATCGGTTTTGGTGCGGGTCTGGTTTCCGCCCTAGCAGGGATTGCAGGCGGTAACGTGATCGTTCCCACGTTGATCTATTTCAATGTCCCCGCTCATAACGCGACCGCCACTGCGAGCGCCTTGGGTGTGCCTATCGCGGCGGTCGGAGCCATCGGTTATGCCCTACTAACTTCGCCTTTGGAACAGTCGGGTTTGCTCGGCTTCGTAGACTTACAGGCATTCGCTTTTATTGCACTAGGATCGGTTATTGCTGCACCTTTGGGTGTTCGTTTCGCACAGCGACTGCGCGCATCGATGCTGAAACGTACGTTTGCCCTGATGCTAGTCACGGTGGCTGTGCGGATGACGTTAGGATAGCAGTGCTTTGAGTTAATGTAGCCTGCGTATCTGTATGGCTTCTGTCGGCTGGTTCGCCAAGACATCAGAGATCACAACCAGCTTGGCATCAAGAGCGATCCCTTCTCGCTTGCGCAATACGTCAAATGCCCTTTGTAGTGTTTTTTCCGGATCACTACTGAAAGCGATTCGATGACCATAAAGCGAGCGGTTCAATGCCAGGCGCCGGCGCGTTTGACTGTCGTTGGTGAACGCGAAAATCGGAGTATGTTGCGGTCTTGCAGCGGTAACGTAATCAGCGGTGATACCTCGACGCGTAATCACGATGATGCCTGCTGCTTCTACGGCCTCTGCAAGTGCTACGGCATGCACGGCGACATGTTGCTTATCGTTGCCCACTTCCAGCGCTTTCTCATAACCTAGCCCTGGGAATTTTTCGGTTTTATGGGCAATGTTCGCCAATTGTTCCACGCAGCGGCTAGGGTGGTTACCGACACTGGTTTCACCGGACAGCATGACTGAGTCCACCCCTTCGTAGATCGCGTTAGCCACATCGGTGACTTCCGCTCGTGTTGGAATGGGATTGTCGATCATCGATTCCAACAGGTGGGTCGCGACGATACAGCGCTTACCCCGACGGGCGCAGGCATAGACGATTCGGCGCTGTACGTTGGGTAGGTCGGCGATGTCTGTTTCGATGCCTAAATCACCGCGAGCGACCATGACGCCGTCTGAGATCTCTACGATTTCGCGAATGTTGTTAACGCCCTCTTGATCTTCGATCTTTGCGACAATCTTGATCGTCTGTTTCTTGCGCCCGAGGAATTTCTGTAGATCTCGAACATCGTCAGGGCTTCGCACAAAAGACAGAGCGATAAAGTCGACGTCATTGGCCATTCCAAAAGCAATGTCCGCGCGATCCTTAGCGGTAATCGCTGGTAAATTGACGCGCACTCCGGGCAGATTGACATGTTTGCGACTGCCTAACGTGCCTCCGTCGATCACCTCGCAAGTAAGCTGATGCTCTGCTTTTTGCAGGACTTTAAAGTTCATCAAACCGTTGTCGACGGTAATGATGCGACCGACATCGACAACATCCACCAGCTCCGAATAATTGACGTGTATCGAACGTTGCTCGACTAAATCACCATCTCGAACACTCAAGGTCACCACATCGCCGGTTTTCAACTCCATAGGATTATCGAGTACACCGGTGCGTATTTCTGGGCCTTGGGTGTCCAGCAAGATGGGAACTGGGTAATCAATCTGACGGTTGAGGGTTTTGATCCAGTTAATAATTTTCAGAGCGTTGCGATGGTCAGAGTGAGACATGTTAATGCGCACGACATTCATGCCGGCTGCATAAAGTGACTTTAGACCCTCAAAACTTGCGGTAGCTGGGCCAATGGTACAAATGATCTTTGTGCGGCGTTTCATAAAATAAGCTTAGTCTCCTCGATCTGATAAGTCATTCGACCAGTAGGCATTCAACACGTTTTCAACTTCATTAGACCGTATTGCCTGTACGTCCCAATGTTCCGGGAAGTATTGTGCAAGTTCGGGATCAGCAAATCTCGGATCCACCAAACATACCAGCCCGTTGTCCTCGGGACCCCGGATAACGCGCCCCGCAGCCTGGAGCACTCTTGCTAGTGCTGGCTGCAAGTAGGCAACTTGCTTACCCCATCCTTCACCGTAAAGCTGGTCAAAGTGCTCGCTGGTGAGAGTGCGCGTTAAATCTGCAGGCGGCAGAGCGAGGCTTACGACCACAACGCCATCAAGGGCGTTCTCTCCGAGATCGATGGATTCGCCAAACACGCCACCCATCACGATTCCAAGCAGAGCATTGTCTGCAACGAGGAATTCTTGCAGCAATGCATGCTGCTCCGGTTCGGTCATGCCTCGAGATTGAATCAGCAACCGACTGGGGGCGGGCTCACTAGAAGCGAGTTGTTGCAGGTATTCGTAGGAAGGCATTGCTACTATGTAGCGACCTGGTTGGGTGCGCTGCAATGTCGCTAATAGCTGGATCAATTGTGGCAGCGTATTTTGACGCTGGCGGTAAAAGGTATTGATATCGGTGATTGCTAGCACACGAAGCTGTTTGCTACTAAACGGACTTTGTGCTCGCACTGCCAAGGATGTTGGTCTCTCTTCAGTGTTGTCACTTTCAATTTGACCGTGCAGATGCTGGTAAAGATTGGCGGGGGATACAGTCCCAGAGAAGCGAATAACTGAGCGATGTTCAGCCATGATTTGAGCACTGTATTCGCCAGAGTTAATACAGCTGCGACTGATAATAATCTCCCTAAGGGAATGCAGTTCGGTTGGATTTCTGTTGCTGCGCGCTACAGCTGTTGTCACGATATGCCTGTAATTGTCCGCTGATGTCCAGTGTTGTGAACGTTGCCAGCGCAGCGCCGTAAAGTAGACTGCTAATACGTTGGGTGGGAGCAATCTCTGCGCATTATCAGTATTTACAACAGGAGTGGTAAGTGGTGCTCTGGACGGTGGTGCTTCGAACAATGAGCCGGTAGCGGGCTGCCCTTTACTCCTCAAAGCCAGTCTCTCGGGATTGGCGCTTTTTAGAGCTTCGCTCGACTTCGGCAGCTGGCTCATTTCAGAATCGCAGGCGTCAAGTAGCGCCTTCAGTGCTTCACTCAGGGCGACCTCATCTTCATAGAGTCGCTGATTGGTTTGAGGTTTTATAGCACTGCTAATAGTCGTTTCATCCGCCGCTTTTTCTACCAGTTGTTGGAGCCTTTGTAAGGTTGGAGCCAGTGCTGGCGATGCCTCATTCAATGCGCGCTCAACATCACTTGAACGAATCTCAACGCTCAGCATGCTATTTACTCTGGGGCTGAGCTGATGTGTTTCATCAATGAGTAACGAGTGCTGCCGGTGTTGCAAAAACCGCTGTAATCGAACCGCAGGATCAAATACATAGTTGTAGTCACCGACGATAATGTCTGCGTTGAGTGCAGTGTCTAAGCTGAGCTCGAATGGACACAACGAGTGTTTGGCGGCACATGCTTCAAGGGTTTGTCGATTGACGACAGCTATTTCTGACAGTTCGTTCAAGGCATCAGGCAGCCGGTTATAGTAGCTAGACGCATTAGGACAAAGCGCGGCGTCACAGGTCATTTCCTCAAGAGGGCATGTTTTTTCCTTGGCCGTAATATGCACGGCTCGTAAGGGAGTTGGTCCAGGCGTCAATTGCTCCAATGCCTTAAGGGCTGCGTCAGCGCCTCGATTTCTACTTGTTAAAAAGAAAAATTGCTCATGCATGGTTTGAGCTTTTAGCGCTGGGAACAGTATTGCCATGGTTTTGCCGCTGCCGGTGGCTGCCTCTAGCAATAGGTTCTGGCCCGAGCAGATGCTTTTGTAGACCTGTCCAGCCATGGCCCGTTGATTCTTTCGGAATTCAGGGTACGGAAACACGAGCTTTTCGGCCCAGGCAATTCGCTGTCTTCCTCGAACTTGCTGTTGCTCAAGGTAGGCTTCAAAAGATGTCATAACGAAGGCCACAAATGTTTTTGCCTGCACCGCAGAGAGTGTTCGAGAAAAGTGACTAAGCTCATCACCCTCAGGGCTGATGTAGATGACACGGCTGACAACGGATTCCACGCTGGTGTCCATCAAACACAGCATTCCAGCGTACAGCCATGCCTGAGCTTCATCAGCGCCTCTAAGTGCCGGCTGGGCTTTGCGCGAGGTCTTGTATTCTTCGATTGCCGGTCGTCCCTGCGCATCGACCGTGATGCCGTCTACCCTGCCCTGCAGTTGGTAAGGATCGCCGCATAGCTTCATCTGCAGTTTTAGTCTGACTTCTTTGCGATATTCGGGATCCGCTATTTTACGACGTTGCTGTATTGCGTTGTGGGCAGCACTGCCTTCCCAAGCTTCCACGCTTCGCCCCTCACCGGTTGGGTAGAGATCCCCATGACGAAAAACAAAGCTGGCTAGTTCTCGTACTGCGAGGGGTGTCATATCACAGCTTCAGTTTGATGATACGAGCGCGAATCCCCATCTCATCAAACACCTGGAACCAGGCTCGTTGTTGCGGCTGCAATTGATCGGATGGGCCTTTGACTTCAACGAACTCCATACCGCCGTCTGGCTGGTAAATGAATAGGTCTGGGAAACCCTTTCTGTAATCTCTGAGGTTACGAATAAGAAAGCGGCAGAGTGTGCGGAGCGTTTCCGCGGGTATCGCTTCAAGCCAATCCTGTACAGGGACGGCGTCTAACAACCGCCAGTGCACCAAAGGGTTGGCGATACCACGTTTGCTCGTAGCAATTGATGAAAGATGCTGGGTCAGCGCTAAGTCCTGTGCAGTGTTCTCTTCAATGTCCTGCAGCAGCGAGAGCCGGGATGATGCAAATTCATGCTCCATAAGGTCATGGGGGGCGGCCTGAAAGGGATTCGTAAAGGCGCCCGGTATCGGCGCGAATATGGCGTCCCAATAAAGTAGCCCCGTTAACATTTTGATCAGTGCATTTTCGCAATGGATCCCCCATCCGCCTTTGACCAGTAAGGCTTCAAGCACATATTGTTCGACGCTGACTGGCACTTGCTCTATCTGCCATGTTGTCGTCGGCGGCTGGAATCCCTTGCCGCGATGACCAAACCGTTGGCTGAAGATTAGCTCGGTCGAGCTCAATGGCTCAGTTGTTATTTCACGCAAAAGCGATTGGCTTGCTACGAAGTCCCCCTGTCTGTGGTAAATGCGTACCCTGCGTTCGCGGGCCGGAGGGATTTCAGCGCGCTGGTAACTTACCAGTGCCTCAGGCCATTTTTCATTTTGTTCACACCATTTGCCGAGTCGCAGCAATGTGCGTCTGCGCAAACGTAGGGCTAGAGGATCGCGTGGTTTTTCAGCCACAGCCGCTAGTAATCCCGGCAACATCTTCGGGTGTTCATTAAGACGAGACATGCGGTCTATTAGAAGTCGCTCATGCAGGTAGTCCGCTAAGTTTTCTACGCTAGTGAAACGTGATCTGATAAGTTCCACGGATTCATAGCGCACCTGACCCAAATCACGACGGACATGTGCTGACCAATCCAGCGATGTATTACCGAAGTAAAGCAACTGAACAAGGTGCCAGTGTTTTGGCGAGGTGATCGAACACCAATGATGAACTCGAGAAATCTTTACCCGTATCCGTTGATCACTGTATTGGCCGAGAATTTTATCCACCAGTTCAACCTTAGGTGAGCTCGGGAGAACGTTGACGCGAGGAAACAGGGAAAGAAGATCAGCCTTTGTTAGATGATTGAGCAGCCAGTCAGCCCGAATGCTAGTGTTGCGTTCGATTAAGCCGCTAAAAGCGAGTTCTGTTAGTGCCTTTGCCTTATCTGAGACCTCAGCGTAAACGAGCTTTTGTTCAAAAAAGTGGGGACCCTTGCGGGTAAGCAGTCGGCAAAACAGGCGTTGAGCATCGCTACTCGCGCCAAGAAAACTCGCTAACGATATTGAGAGAGCCTTTGGCATGATCTGATCATAGTGATCGACGACAAAGTGAAAAATTTCAATAAAGTTGTTCTGGTAATAATCCTCCGGCGCAGCTTGCTGTGGTTTGAGCACGGGCGCAGTTTCTGCTGCATCGATCGAAAATGGAATAGCATGATTCGCGGACATAGCCGCATTATAACAGCAGGTGACCTATAGCAGAGTCGATGCATTGATTATTTATAGAGGTTGAGATGAACGAGGCCCTTAGTTCAGCTTAAAGCCTCGCACAGGAGTAGCAGAAATGGACAAAAATACCGTAGCGGAATTTTGCTTAGCCACCGTGGTAACTCCGAAAAGTATCGAAACCATGCTGGAAGCGGATTCCGGTGGTTTATTCAAAGATCAAAATCTATGGCGCGTGGCGCTGTCATTTTTCGGTGAAGCGCAAGCCAAAAATGAATCAGTCCCACTGCTGTTTGCGGTCAGAGATGGCGATTCCACGTGGTTTTCGCATTGGGCGATGATTACGAACATTGAGCTGTTGGAACTGCCTGATTCAAGGGGCGAGAGTCGTTGCTATTTTGATCGGCTACAGCCATTCAATCCCATTTGGGAGGCCATTGACAGCTTGTCACACAAGCCCAGTAACGAGCAGCTTAAAAGAGAGAAGCTTGAGGGTGCGAGAACATTGCGCTGGCCCCTGCACGACAATCAGCTACACCCCTATACGATCTGCGAAACACCCGCGTTCATTCCGGCATTGCTTGCCGCCCCCGACCAGACCTAATCGGCGCCGTCTGCGGTATCTAGATCCGTCACTAGCCCTAACTGCGGGATAATGACTTTCTTCACAGGAGCACCCAGCTGCCGCAGCTTTTCAGCCTGACCAACTAGGTTGCCTCTGCCGGTGGCTAGTCGGCCATACAGCGTGTCGTAGGTCCCTTGCACCGTACCAATTTGCTTGCCCAGTTTATCCACTTCCTCAACCACCCCCTGCAGCTTGTCGTAGAGAGCGCCAGCGCGCTGGGCGATGTCTTGGGCATTACGATTTTGCTTTTCAACCTGCCACAGGTTGTCGATGATGCGTAAGGCCATCATTAACGTCGTCGGGCTAACAAGCATGATCCGTTTGTTAAATGCATCCACGAACAACTTTGGATCCAGTTCCATTGCTAAGGTAAAAGCCGACTCGATGGGTATGAAGAGCAAAACGAAATCCAGTGACCGCAAATCGGGCAGTTGATCGTAATCTTGGTCCGCCAGTTTTTTGACCTGCCCTCGCACGGAATCGACATGCTGTTTAAGATGCACTTGCCGAGCCTTGTCATCTTCGGTGCTCAGCGCCTGTTCGTAAGCAACGAGCGTCACCTTGGAATCCACAACAACATCCTTGCCCTCGGGCAAACGAATCACGATATCTGGACGCTTAACTCTTCCTGCCTCGTCTCGGCTGGATGGCTGCACAAAGTACTCATGATCCTTACGCAAGCCAGAATCTTCGAGAATGCGTTCTAGAACTAACTCGCCCCAGTTACCCTGAATTTTGTTATCCCCTTTCAGAGCCTTGGTCAGGTTTTCTGCTTCTTCATTGATCCGATTGCTAGCAGATTGAAGGTTTTGCATTTCTTTCAACAAAGAGGCTCGCTCCTTGGTATCAGATCGGTACACCTCTTCAACGCGTTTGCGAAAATCGCCGATCTGTTCGCGGAAGGGGTTAAGCATCACGTCTAACGATTGACGCTGCTGGGCACCCTGAGCGTTGAGCACCTTGGTGGCCAAGGATTCAAATTCTACTTTCATCCGTTCATTGGATTCGCGAAGCAACTTCTCCCTTGCCATAAAACTGGTTTGGGCTTCGTCCATTCGCCCCTGCAAAGTGGCAAATTCACTGTTTTTGGTTCCAAGATCTGCCTGTAGCCGAGCGTTTTGATCTAACAGTTCCTGCTGGCGCTGCCCCATTACCGATTCTTTTGCAGTCAGCGCCGCGATCTCAGTCTCTTTGCTATGCAGCTGCTTTTGAGCCGTCGTTTTTAGCACTGTAAACGCCACGACAGCACCCAATATGGCTCCTAGGAGAATTAGTAAAATGGTGAACAATTCAGGCACTGAGCGGTGTCCTCACATATGGCGTCGCTTCGGTAGAATGGGCGAACACAATGGCTTGAGCAACCCTGCTACACTCGATCCGACACAAGACGCAATAGCAATGGGGGCAATTAATGTGAGCGGTGAAAAAAAGAAAATCGGTATTCAGCTGCCGCGCCAAGCAAATCCCGAGGATGTTGCCATTCGTTATTCACTGGAGCTAGAAGCCCTCGAGCCTGTCGCAGAAATCATCGAGGTGGCGGCCACAACCCCAGACGAGTTTGCGGCTGGCGTAAAAAATATGGATGG
>CAJWZG010000109.1 GCA_913049565.1 uncultured Gammaproteobacteria bacterium | reverse complement strand
GAAACAACGACTGGCTAACGTCTTAAACGAGGAAGAACGTCGATCACTGATGCTGGCTATGGCTCGCGATGTGCTGACCTGTTTGTCCAAAGCCAAGCAACTAGAAGGTATTCTGATCGTCTCCCGCGCTGCGGAAGCCGACGTATTGGCCTCAGCTTTTTCCACCGAGCGCTTCGCTGAAAGCCCCGATGCCAATCTTGCTGGCGCGCTTACCCAAGCAGCCGATTATCTTGTGGAACATTTTTCCGCTGACGGGGTGTTTATCGTTCCTGCCGACGTACCAGGTATTACCACCGATCAAGTTGATGAACTGATCGAGTGCAACGACTCGGTCACGCTGTTGCCCGATGCAGAGAATATTGGCACCAACGGTATGATCTGTAGTCCGCCCGATGCCATCGAGTTCATCTTTGATGGCCAAAGTTTCAAACCCCATGCAGATGCAGCGTTTGCCAACGGCATTACACCGCGTCTCATACCTAGCAGTTGTTTTGCGCTGGATATCGACACACCGAGCGACCTGCAATCGCTCTTGGCGGAAGATCCGCGCAGCCAAACTGCCACTTACCTACACCGTTCAGGTATCGCTCGCCGCCTCGCAATTCGGCAATTAGAATCGGAGATTCAGTCATGAAAGATGTACTCAAAGGCCTAGTCGAGGGTCAACGACTGAGTTCTGACAACGCGTTGGCTCTGGCTGACTTCACCGACACCAAAGCACTTGCCGATGTTGCATCTGAACTACGTGATCAAGGGTTTCGCAACGCCGTCACTTACTCCCGCAAGGTTTTTATTCCACTCACTCATTTGTGTCGCGACGTTTGCCACTACTGCACCTTTGCTCAGGTACCCCGCAAAGTCATAGCGCCCTATATGAGTATCGACGAAGTACTGGAGGTTGCGCGACATGGGGCTGCTATGGGCTGCAAAGAGGCGTTGTTTACCTTGGGCGAAAAACCAGAGCTGCGCTACAAAGCAGCCCGCGAAGCACTTGCCGAGATGGGTTACGAATCTACCACTGACTATTTGTTTGCCGCCGCAAAAGCGGTATTCGAAGAAACCGGCATGCTGCCCCATTTGAATCCGGGCAACTTAGAGCCTGAGGAACTAACGCGCTTAAAGACTGTATCGCCGTCGATGGGCATCATGCTCGAGTCGGCTTCTGAGCGATTGTGCGAAAAAGGTATGCCCCATTACGGCTCACCGGATAAAATTCCAGCGGTTCGCTTACAAACGCTGGCGAACGCGGGTATTGCTGCCGTACCTTTCACTACCGGCATTTTGATCGGTATTGGTGAGACCCGTCTCGAACGGATCGAAAGCTTGCTGGCCATTCGCGAGATCCATGAGCAATACGGTCATGTGCAAGAAATCATTGTGCAGAATTTCCGTGCCAAGCCAGAAACCAAGATGGTGAATGCACCAGAACCCGATTTAAACGAGCTGCTTTGGACGATTGCCGTTGCGCGGCTGATTTTCGGGCCGTCGATGAGCGTGCAGGCCCCACCAAACTTGAGCCCAGGCGTGCTGCCGCAAATCGTACATGCCGGTATCAACGATTGGGGTGGCGTATCACCAGTAACACCGGATTTTGTAAATCCTGAGGCCCCGTGGCCACACCTGGATGAACTGGCACGTGAAACCGCAGCCGCAGGTAAGTTTTTAACCGAACGACTTACAATGTACCCGGACTATGCAGTCAACCTTGACCGCTGGGCGCACCCAGACCTACATGTGCGAATGCTCGAGATGATCGATGCAGAGGGTTTCCCGCGAATTGATGACTGGTGCCCTGGGGACGTAGAGATAGCGCCACCATCGGATGTGATGAACGCGATCGTCAATACACCCAGGCATGTTAGCGCTGATGTCAGTGGCATCTTAGACAAGGCCAGTGCCGGTGAAGCCCTCACTGAAGCGGAGATCGTGCGTCTGTTTCAAAGCCGTGGCGACGACTTTAGTGCTGTTGTGCAACGAGCCGACACGTTGCGAGCAAAAACCTCAGGCAACAGCGTTAGCTTTGTTGTAAACCGCAACATCAACTACACCAACATTTGTTATTTCAAATGCCAGTTCTGTGCCTTCTCGAAAGGCAAGCTGTCTGAAAATCTGCGCGGCCGACCCTACGATTTGTCCGATGAGGAAATTGCACGACGCACCAACGAGGCTTGGGAGCGAGGCGCTACAGAAGTATGTATGCAGGGCGGCATACATCCCGAATACACAGGTGAAACCTACATCAATATCGTGCGCACTGTTAAAGCAGCGCAACCAGATATGCATGTGCACGCCTTCTCGCCGCTGGAAGTTTGGCAAGGTGCAGCCACGCTGAAACTCGATGTCAGCGAGTATTTGCAGCAACTCAAAGATGCAGGACTAAACACGTTACCGGGTACCGCGGCGGAAATTTTAGATGACGAAGTTCGTGACATCATTTGCGCCGATAAGATCAACACCCAACAGTGGTTGGACGTGATGGAAGCCGCCCACGAGCTGGGCTACAAAACCACGGCTACGATCATGTACGGACATGTCGAAAAGCTCGAACACTGGGCGAGGCACATTATACGCGTGCGAGCGCTGCAAGAACGTACAGGCGGCTTTACTGAATTTGTTCCCCTGCCCTTTGTGCATATGGAAGCGCCTATGTATCTCAAGGGTAAGGCGCGCAAAGGCCCGACATTCCGCGAAGCAATTTTGATGCACTCAGTTGCACGACTTGCCCTGTATGGACAGATCGACAATATTCAAACCAGCTGGGTAAAGATGGGCCACGAAGGTGTGAAGGCCTGTCTTAACGCAGGCTGTAACGACCTTGGCGGTACCTTGATGAACGAATCCATCAGTCGAGCCGCCGGCACTCAGCATGGCCAAGAAACCAATCCACGACAAATGGCCAACTTGATTCGTCGGCTCAATCGTGACCCTCAACAGCGGTCTACCGGCTACGGCAACGTTAGCCAAGAGCGCATGAATGCGGGGTTAGGTCAGGGTGAACTGCTCGAGATCATCAACACACCAGCGGAAAAATACGAGCGCAAAACGCCGTCAGCTCAGCTAATCCGAAATCAGGCACCACGGCTTGGAAAAAGCGCCGACAGGGTAGGCGGGTAGCGATAACGGTATTGCGGCGGTAAACCCCCTGCCTTCTTCGTAATCGTCGACCAGCGCGTTTTCACAGAACCCAAATCCATGAGGATTAACGTGATTGGCACTAGTGGTAGCGGCAAATCCACATTTGCAAAAGCACTGGCCGCTGCGTTAGACATTCCATGCATAGAAATGGATCAGCTACATTGGAAGCAGAATTGGACGGAATCCTGCAACGATGAGTTTTTCTCCAGACTAGAGCAGGCGCTTTCTGGCGCTTCTTGGGTGCTCGATGGCAACTACACGCGAACCACTCACATCAAGTGGCGCCGAGTTGGGCGAGTGGTCTGGCTGGACTACTCCTTTACGAGAACCCCCTACCAAGCCTGAAAACGCGCGCTGAGTCGGGCCATCACTCAACGCAAGTTGTGGCCTGGCACCGGCAACAGAGAAAGCTGGGCGCGCCTGTTCTCAAAAGATTCGATGATTCTTTGGAGCTTTCAGCACTACTTACCCAACAAAGAAAAGTTTGTCCATTTGATGCACGATCCAAACTACACGGCGATCGATTTTATTCGTCTATGCTCGCCCCAAGACGCATCTACATTCATCAAAACCGTGCAACTAACATCGAGTGCCAATTAACCATGTCTATCAGGCCTCAATATCATTTTCGCCGAACCGCGACAGGTCTCGATGCCTTCAACGTCAGCAGACTGATTCAGCTTAGCAGGGCTTTACCGACGATGACGATCAATCCCAACACTCTGGCAGAGTTGGATACAAACCATTGGTATATGGATACATCACAACAACCCACACCGCGCAGCGTGCTAGAACATATGCAGCTAATCGAACAGTGCGATCTGTCATACCCCATTATTCTCGATGCAGCGGGCAGGATAATGGATGGCATGCACCGCGTGTACAGGGCTGTGTATGAGGGGTATAGCCGCATCGAGGCAAAACAGTTTACTGACGATCCAGTGCCCGATTTTATCAACTGCTCGCCCCAAGATCTTCCCTATAACCCAGCTCTTTTTAGACTGTGATGTCACCGGCCATAGGCGTGTACGCCTCTCATCGCCAAGTAAGAAAGCAGCAAATACGTCCCATCGATCAAAAACCACTGACGACTCTTATGCGAGAACAGGTAGTTGGTGCCTAATTCAAGCACAATAAAACCAGACCCGATGCAGACGCAAACCGCCATCTTCCGCAGTGACCCCAGCTGTGGAAAAGCACTCAATATCCACGCCAACATAGCGGAGGCAACAAGGCTGAACGCGAACGCACAGCCAAAAATGGCCGGCATGTTGCTGCTTTGAGCGTCATCGGCGGACAAACCTACTGCTGCCAACCAGCGTTGTCCCATGATCGGCCCGAACCAAATCCCCCCACAACGAAACCGGCAATAGCAGATACCAAAATGGTAAAACCATTGAAGTTGCTTACGTCCAGTATTCCTCCCTCTCTGAAAACTCGGTGGACGACAGGCTAACGCACGTGACTTCAACATCTAACCAAGCAACGACAAATGGCCGCGAATTTGCGCTAAAACGTATTACGCATCCTGCAGAATCCGATATGGTTGAGTCAGAGTAACCGTTTGCCATGTGGTAGACGCGACGGGGAGAAATCAAATGACTCAAATCAAATACGACTTTGGTAGCGGCCGGTCTGACCCAGCAACATTTCCAGTTGCCGCCCTGCAGGCCGCTGCGAGCAAAGTGATCGAAGAACAAGCGGAGGCCCTCACTCAATATCCAGGCGACTTAGGTCATACCGGCATGCGAACCGCCATGGCTCAGCGGGAAGAAGATCGCGAAGGTATCGCGATTGACCCCAATCATCTGTTACTAACCAACGGCTCCATGCAGGGGGTTACCTTGACCGCCGAAGCACTACAAGATAACCACGGTGACACGGTGCTGGTCGAAGAGTTTTGCTATCCGGGCACGCTTAGCGCTTATCGTTCTCTGAAGTACGACATGGTTGGTATACCGCTGAATGAAGGTGGCATGTGTCCTGATGCAGTAGAGCGAGAGCTAGCAAGGCTGAGCAAAGAAAGACGGCTGCCAAAATTTATCTACACCATCTCGACTTACCAAAACCCAACCGGTTTTGTGATGCCCAAAGCGCGCAGGCTGCAAATCATTGAATTGGCTAAGCACTATGGTGTGCCAATCGTTGAAGACAACTGCTACGCAGACGTGCACTACGACGGCCCCTTGGAACCGGCTTTTTATGCACTGGATGACGATCCGAATCAAATCTATTTATGCTCACTGTCGAAAATTTTAGCCCCCGGACTGAGGCTGGGTTACATCTACGCCCGACCACCGATGCTCGAAAAAATTCTTGGCCGTCGTCACGACGCCGGCAGCAACTACCTTGCGGCGGCGATTGCCGCCGAGTTCTATCAGGACGGGATTCAAAAACATGCCAAAGCCACCAATCCGGTACTGAAAGAAAAGCGAGATCTAACCCTCGACGGGCTAGAGACCGAGTTAGGCGACATTTGCGTTTGGTCAGAGCCAGTCGGTGGCTTGTTTATCTGGGTGCGGTTGCCTCATGACGTGGATACCAAGGCACTTCGCCCTATGGCGCTCGAGCAGGGTGTTAACTTCTTGCCGGGGCAGAGTTTCCATTATCAGCGAGAGAATGTGCCCTATCTGCGCCTAGCCTTTGGCCACTTAACGCTGGAGCAGATCCGCGACGGGCTACCCATTCTCGCCCGTTGCATCAAGAGTTGTCGGGGCAGCAATGAAGGCAGACAATTTGATACGCTATTTGCAGAAACATCTTAGACAGGCCGAAGAACAATAACTCAGGAGACCACGATGGGCACGATGCTTACCTCGGGTGATCAATTCCCGGATATGACTCTCATTAGTGTTGAGGGCGACACAATCGCCCTACCCGCAGATCTCGAAACACCCTATACGCTAGTCTTGTTTTATCGCGGTCACTGGTGACCCTACTGCCGCCGACTGTTAGCCGGCTACGAAGAACGCCGTGAAGCGTTTGCAGCACAGGGAGTCAGCATTGTAGCTGGCACCGTGGACTCACTGGAAAAGACACAAGAAGTGGCCGAAACATTGAACTTTCCAGTCGCTTATGGGGTGACGCGAGAGATTGGCGATCGGTTAGGTTCTTGGTGGGATGAACGACGGGATTTCATTCAACCCAGCGAGTTCGTATTAAACCCTCAGGGTAAGGTGATGTTCTCTGCCTACAGCAATGCCCCGGTAGGGCGTATGGATCCGGCAGAGACACTCACTCTGATCACCTACCTAAACAGCCTGAAGAAGTGATCGATTAGCCGTGCCGGAGTGCGAGATCTAGCACGGCCTTGTAGCCGGGCTGGATTTCCATCTGGTCTCGATAGCCTTTATCCAGCAACATTTGATGCGCGTCTGCTAGTTTATAGTGTGGGCAGTTCACCACCAAGTGATGCTCTAGGTGGTACTGCACGTTATATGGGGCGATCAGCGCTCGCTCCCACCAACTTGCGAGCGTTGTCCGAGTGTTGCGCAGACGGTCATCATTATCGGGTACCACGGCGTGTTCGCCGATGTTACGCAGACGAACGACGAAACGGTTCCAGGTAAACGCCGGCAATAACCACAGCACAAAATACATGTACCAAACACCTGCCGCCGCGAATGCCGAGAAAAAAACCAAATTAATTAGAATATTAGGCCCAATCCTCGGCCATGCACGTTGCAGCCTTGCGTGCAGAGTGTCTCCTTTGAATGCGGCTTTTACGATTCTCCCATATTGATCCCAGCCAGTTTGACCGGTGAGGTCGCGAATCACCTTGCGACGGAATGAGCTTTTGGTAATCGGGAAAGGCTTAGACAATACCAAATCGGGATCATCTTCTTGTTGGGTGTTAGCGTGGTGCACCACATGGTACTTGCGATAGTTGTCGATTTTTTCGTCGGTAAATGGCCGGTTAAGTAGCCATTCGCAGACCCAGTCGTTGAGCTGCCGATTCTTGAACAGCGCCCCATGAGCACCGTCATGAGTGAGCACAAACAACCCCAGTTGACGCGCACCAATGATCATAACGCCCAATGTTATTGTGATGGGATTGGGAAACATGCACACGACGATCCACGTACCAATAATCACCGCCCAGCAGTGCGCGACGGCTAGAGCGCTTCGCCAAGGATCAATTTCGCGTAAGTAAGCGATTTCCTGCGGTGTGAAAAAATCTGTGGGTCTTTGCGCGTTCGCTGTCGTTCGTTCGATTGTGTTCATACCCATCAACTCATTGCTTGTTGCCGCGGCTAACGCGGCCTTCTTTTTCTACTATCAATAGTAGCGCTCATGAGACGTCTAGCCAACGCCATAAACCTTGACCACCCAGCGCCTTTGTAGCTCGGCAACTTGCTCTTGGCTCAATCCCAGCTCAGTCAGCAGAGATTCGGTCGCATCACCAGTCTGACAGGGACCGCCCAGCGACCTTGCACTCATCGGCCACTGTGACATCGCACCGTGTCGAATACCGCTGCCATGCGTTGGATGATCGAAATAGGCCACCAAACCGCTCTGGGCAAACTGCGGCTCGCAAATGCGTAACCCCGTAACGCTACCATCCGCACGGATGGCGCCTAAGTTCAACTGCAGCAACCGGTCTTGCCAGTAACTCGCATCTTGAGTGCGTAAATTGTCGAAACTACCGATCTCGTCCAAGAGTTTTTGTTGATCGGCCTCGTTAACAACGCTGATGAGCAACCAGCCCTCTTTGCAAGGATAAAGTTGTTCGAACGGGCCTGTGCCCCGATGATCTTCGTCCAGCGGCTTTCTGGCACTGCCTTGGCTTGACTCGGCGAAGTCATCGAAATTGGCGTAAGCGTTCGCACCAAACATATCTAGCTGCACCATTTGCCCCTCACCTGATTGAGCCGCAGCTACCAAGGCCATGACTGCAGCGCTGGCTACGATAAACGAGGTGTTAGGGTCTGGGTTGAGTTCGTTAGCACGAAACAGACGACGGCTGACATCAAGCATTTCATCGTAATCAAGCGGCGTACTTGGCAGGTCCCCGAACTGATAAAGCACCCCACCCATTGCAGCACCGGGCACGGGGTGAGTCGACGGGCGGATTCTGCCGGGTCCCTCAGTACCATAGCCAGTTGCCGACAGATGCACCAAGCGCGGATTAACTTTGACCAACGTTGCGTAGTCTAGCCCCAGTCGCTCCGGGACCCCGGGTCGATAGTTATGGATAAAAACATCAGCCTTAGCGATCAGGTTTTGAGCAATCTGTTGGCCCTCGGCGCTCTTTAGATCCAAGGCAAGGCTCTGTTTATCGGTATTGCACCGATCAGCGCCCAAGCCAAAAATCATGGCTCGAAACGGGTCCCCGTCCATGGGTTCCAGTTTGATCACCCTCGCTCCCAAATCCGCGAGCATCGAGGCGCCTAGAGGCGATGCGATAATGGCCGCGGCTTCCACAATGGTGACCCCAGTCAGCGGTAGCTTAGGAATCTGCCCACTGGACGGTTTATCAGCCCCCTGCGAGGAGAATTTCTTCGGCAGCGTAATTTCGCTCAAGTCCCGGCGCACCGGCGGGGCCGCCACGGCGCCCGGTCTGCCTTTGAACTGACCCAGCAAGCCGAGCTGTCGAAACCCGTGCGCGGTATCACTATGTCCGTTGGCGACGATATCTGCGTCTTCCATCGCCTGCTGGGTGGTCTGGTAGGGGTGTGATGCCACACCTCCGTCCGCCTGGAAGAGCGCCATCCACTCATCCAGGGTACGGGTCGCCATATGCTCACACACCCGTTTGCGGTGCCGCTCGGTAGCTTCCACATTCGGGGGTTGTTGACCGAACAGTGGGTCTTCCAAGATGTCGGTCAAAC